>JBBIQF010000539.1:0-4556 GCA_037442445.1 Planctomycetaceae bacterium | reverse complement strand
GATGGCACACGTCGTTGCGGATCTGTTCCAGGCACCGGAAGGTGGGGAAATTGGCGATGGAATAGGTGAACACCACTTTGCCGCACAGGGCCAAGCCCGCCGCGATGCCAATCATGTTCTGCTCGGCCACGCCTACATTCACGAAGCGGTCGGGAAACGCCTGGGCAAACCGCTCCAGTACCGAAAACCCCAGATCGCCGGCCAAGAGCCAGATGCGGGCATCCTGGCGCGCCAAGTGGCAAAGCGTTTCGATAAAGGCCGTCCTCATCCGCAGGTCTCCGTGGTCTGCGGGAGGGCATCGAGTTCGGCGATGGCTGCGGCCATCTGGGCGGCGTCCGGCGAGCGGTAGTGCCACGCCAATTGGTTCTCCATGAAGCCCACGCCCTTGCCCTTGATGGTGTGCGCAACAAGCAGGCTCGGCTTGCCCGGTTCGAAGGGCAGCCGGTGCAGCCAGTGGGCCAACTGCGTGTGGTCGTGCCCATCGCAGTGGCGGACCGCCCAGCCGAACGCCTGCCATTTGGCCTCCAGTGGTTCCAGGCGCAGCACGTCCTCGACGGCGCCGAAGCCCTGGAGCTTGTTGTAGTCGATGATGGCCGCCAGGTTTTGCAGCCCGTGATGCGCGGCAAAGAGCGCGGCCTCCCAGGTGGATCCCTCGTCGCACTCGCCATCGCTGAGCAACACGAAGACCCGCCAGGGCTGCCGGCTGCGCCAGCCGGCAAGCGCCATCCCGCAGCCCAGCGGCAGCCCGTGCCCCAGCGAGCCGGTCGAGACCTCCACGCCCGGCACGCCGTGCGCCGTAACATGGCCGGCCAGCGGGCTGCCGTCGGCGCAATAGGCGTCCAGCCACTCGGCGGGGAAGAACCCGCGCAGGGCCAGGACCGCATAAAGGGCGGCGGCGGCATGGCCTTTGCTCATGATGAAGCGATCGCGAAGGGGCCAGGCCGGCCGGGCCGGGTCCACCCGCAGGATCTCGGCGTAAAGGACCGCCAGGATGTCGGCCGCTGACAACGAGGAGCCGATATGCGCTGCCCCGGCGCGGTGCACCATCTCCAGGGCACGGCGGCGCACCGCCCTTGCAAGGCTGCGGGAGTGGCAGGGGCCAGCGGCCTGGCGGTCAGCGGGTAGCATGGCGGCCTTTATCCTCGCTCCAACAGGCTGCGAATCTGCGTGCAGATGTACTCCACCTCGCGGCGGCGGAGGCGGATTCCACTGGGCAGGTTCACGCCTTGCCGGCCCAGGCGCTCCGCCACCGGCTGCGGCGGCTGGCGCCGCGGCCAAAACGGGTACTGGCTGATGGCCGGAAACACCGGCCGGGTGTCGATCCTCCGCTCGTGCAAAGCGGTGCGCAGCGCGTCGCGCGAAATGCCCGCCCCTTCGTCCAAGACGATGCTGGTCATCCAGTAGATGCTGCGGGCCCAGGGCGCCTCGGCATTCAGCCGCAGGTGAGGCACGCCCGAAAGCCCCTCGGCATACCAGCCGAAAATCTCCCGCTTGGCCTCGATGAAGGCGTCCACGCGCTGGAGCTGGGCGAGCCCCAAAGCGGCCTGGAGGTTCGACATCTTGTACTTCCACCCCAATTCATTGATCCAGAACGTGCCGGGGGTGCGGCCCTGGTCCCACAGGGCGTAGGCCCGGCGGTACAACGCTTCGGAATTGGTGACCAGCATTCCCCCTTCGCCGGTTACCAAGAGCTTGGCCCCTTGAAAGCTGAAGCAACCGATGTCGCCCAAGGCGCCGACGCGCCGCCCCTGGAACTCGGCCCCGATGGCCGGGGCCGCGTCTTCGACCACGTACAGCTTGTGCCGCCGGGCGATTTGGAGGATGCGGTCCATGCGGGCCGGATGCCCGTACAAATGCACCGCAATCACCGCCCGGGTGCGGCCGGTGATGGCCGCCTCGAACGACGCGGGGTCCAGGCACCACGTGTCCGGCTCGACATCGGCGAACACCGGGGTGGCCCCCACGTACAGGACGGCGTTGGCGGTGGCCACCCAGGTGAGGTCGGGCACGATGACCTCGTCGCCGGGGCCGATCCCCAGCGCCGCAAGGGCCAGGTGCAGCGCCCCGGTGCCGCTCGAAGTGGCCAGCGCATACCGGGCGCCGACGTACTCGGAAAACGCCTGCTCGAATCGCTGGAGGTAGCCGTTCCAGTGGCGGTTCCAGCCGTGCCGCACCGCATCGAGCACGTAGCTTGTTTCGCAGGCCGAAATCGAAGGGCCCGCCGTGAGGATCGTCTCGCCAGGCTCCCACGCCTGGTCCTCTGGCGGGCGGTACACCATGCGAAGGAATACGCGGTCGGGAGGGGCCGTATCGCCGGGGCACAACGGCCGGTATTCGATCCGCTCGCCCTCCTGGTGCCGGCGGAGCGGAATCCGCTGGGCCTCGGCGAATCCCAGGCGGCGGTAGAACGCCACGGCGTGGGTGTTGTCTTCGAACACCCGCAGGTGTATCTGGCGGGGGCGGAGATGCTCGGTGGTCCAGTCCAAAAGGGCCTGCACCGCAAGCGACATGATGCCCGGCGCCACGCCCCGCACACCGCGAACCACGTTGTCCAGCTCGACTTCGGCCGATTCCCCAAGGGCGTTGGCCAGCCCCAGGTGGCCCACCAGCCGGCCGCGGGCGTCGGCCACCAGGAACAGCAGCCGGTCTTCGGCCTCCAGCAGGCGCCGGCGGAGCCAATCGGCCGTGCCAGAAAGCGTCACCGGAAACTGCGTCGGAAACGCCGAGGCGTTCTCCTGGCGCCACTGGGCAAGCGTGGCCACCAACTCGGGGTCCTCGGCATGGAACCGGCACACCGGCAAGAGATAGCCCCGGCCACCGGCCAGCGGCACGCTGCGGGCGTAAAGCTCGTCCAGCCGATCAGTCTCTTTGAGAAAGCGGAACATCCGGCGCACGGTCTGGCGAAAGACCTCGGCCGGGCGGTCGCTGTGGGCGGATACAGGGGCTTCCAATGCGGCCTCGGCGATCATCGGCGCATCCTCACCAGATCGTGGAGGCTTTCGATCATGTACTCCAGGGCCGCCTCCGACAAACCCGGGTACACGCCGATCCAAAACACCTGGCGCATCACGAAGTCGGTGTTTTCCAGGGTGCCGGCCACGCGATGCGCGACCCCCCGGTACGCGGGCTGGCGGAGCAGGTTGCCGGCGAACAACAGCCGCGTGCCAATCCTCCGCCCTTCGAGGAACCGCACCGCGTCGTCGCGCGAGAAGGGCGCTTCGGGCCGCACCGCCAGCGCAAAGCCGAACCAACTGGGCTCCGCCCCCGGCGTCGCCTGCGGAAGAATGAAGAACTCCTCGAGGTCGGACAATCCCTCGTACAACCGGGCGAAGTTTCGCCGCCGCGCCTCGATGAACGCCGGCAGTTTCTGCAACTGGGCCAGCCCAACCGCGGCCTGGAGATCCGTGGCTTTGAGGTTATAGCCCAGGTGCGCGTAGGTGTATTTGTGGTCGTAGCCGCAGGGCAGATCGTCCCATTGCCAGGCGAATCGCTTGCCGCAGGTGTTGTCCTTGCCGGGCTCGCACCAGCACGCCCGGCCCCAGTCCCGCAAGGATTCGACCAGGCGTTTGAGCCGGCCATCGTCAACCAGCACGCAGCCCCCTTCGCCCATGGTGAGGTGGTGGGCCGGATAGAAGCTCACCGTGGCCAACTGGCCGAACGTCCCCACTTGCCGGCCATGAAGCGCCGCGCCCACCGCGTCGCAGCAATCCTCCACCAGCCAGAGGCCGTGCTGGCGTGCCAAGTCGGCCATGGCGGCCGCGTCGAAGGGATTGCCCAAGGTGTGGGCCAGCATGATCGCACGGGTTCGCGGGCCGAGGGCCTCGGCCACACGGTCTGCCGAGACGTTATAGGTGGGCACCTCGACATCCACGAACACCGGCACCAGGCCGTGCTGCACAATGGGGTTGACCGTGGTGGGAAACGCGGCGGCCGCGGTGATCACCTCATCGCCCGGCGCCAGGGGCCGGCCCTCGACCGCGGGCGAGGCCAAAGCCGCCACCGAAAGCAGGTTGGCCGACGACCCCGAATTGACCAGCACCGCATGTTTGCGCCCGCAGAAATCGGCAAACTGGCGCTCGAAGCGGGCCGCCTCCGGCCCGGCGGTCAGCCAGAAGTCCAAGGCCGCATCGACCAAGTGCTCCAGTTCCGCGGCATCGAATACCCGGCCGGCCACCGGCACCGGCGTCTGCCCCGGCACGAACGGCGCGGGCGAAAAGGCCGCCGCGTGGTACTCCGCCACCAGGCGGCGAATCGCGCTCCGCAATGCGTGGGCCTTGGCGTTCATGCCCCCAGGTACTCCCGATACCAGGCAATGGTGCGGCGCAGGCCCTCGGCCAGGTCGAACCGCGGCGACCATCCCAGCACGCGCCGCGCCTATTCCGCACTGAGGAACTGGTGCCGGATCTCGTGGGGCGCATGGTTCTGGATCACCGGCACCAGCTCCGAGCCCATCGCCGCAAGAATCCGCTCCACCAACTCCACCACCGCCAGCGGCGACTCATAGGAGAAGTTGAAGGCCTCGCCGGCCAGGTCGTGGCAAGCGGCCAGGCGCTCGG
>JBBIQF010000538.1:0-4559 GCA_037442445.1 Planctomycetaceae bacterium | reverse complement strand
CGACCGCCCCGACAAATCCGGCGGCTTGTCGGCGGGTGGCGTGAAGCCCGCGGCAGGCCCTCAGCATTCGCCGCTGCGGCCCGGCTGCGGGCAGGGATAGATGCCGTCGGGCCCGGCCTTGATGGGCGGCTGGCTCTCGAAGGTCAAGTGGTCGATATCGGCCACGTACTGGAAGTCGGAATTGACCTGTTCTTCCCAGGTGACCATCTTGCCCGTGTGCACGGCCGTGCGGCCCATCAGTGCCGCAAAGTTGGCCTGCGCTGCCCGCCGGGCCTCGTTATGCGGCTTGTCCTGCCGGATGGCATCCAATAGCACCTGCCATTCCTGGTGGTACGGGTTGGGGTCCGGATCGGGGAACTTCCATACCAGCTCGTCGTCCACCATGCGCTGGCTCTTGTAGATCTTGGGGGCAGGCTGCGAGAGGTTGGTCATGATGACCGCCGCCCCCTTGGTGCCGTGCGCGTAGTCCGAGTACGTCTCCCAGCACCCCTGCATGTGGCGGGAAAAGGCGTACAGCTTCGTCCCGTCGGCAAAGGTGTATTCGACGGTGTAATGGTCGAACAGGTTGCCGCACTCGGGGTAGCAGCGGCCGCCCATGCCCTGGGCCGTCACGGGCCACGCCCCCTTGGCCCAGCACGCCACGTCGATGTTGTGGCAATGCCAGTCGATGAAGAACCCGGAGCTGAGCCAGTTGAAGCACGGGGCATGGCGGAGCTGGAAAACCATCTCGTTGGTTCCGGGCGGCAGTTTGGGGGTGTAGACCGGCCCGTGCACCCGGTAAATCCGCAGCGACATCACCTCGCCGATGGCCCCGTCGTGGATGCGGCGGATCACCTCCTGCCGGGCCTTGGAGTGCCGCCACATGAACCCCACGCCCACCTTGAGGTTCTTGCGCTCCGACTCCTCGGCGGCTTTGAGCAGCCGCCGGGTGGCCGGCGAATCCACCGCAAACGACTTCTCCATGAAGACGTTCACCCCCTTCTGCACGGCGTATTCGAAGTGCATGGGGCGGAACGCGGCGTGGGTGGTCAAGAGGACCACGTCGCCCGGCCCGAGGCAGTCGATGGCCTTGCGGTAGGCATCGAAGCCGATGAACCGCCGCTCGGGGGGCACATCGACCTTATCGGCGAAGGGGCCGGAAAGGTTCTTCAAGCTGGCCTGGAGGCGGTCTTCGAACAGGTCGGCCATGGCCACGAGCTTTACCGGGCCGCCGGTGGTGGAAAAGGCGTCGGCCACGGCCCCGGTTCCCCGGCCGCCGCAGCCCACCAGGGCCAGCTTGATGGTGTTGTTCTCGGCGGCGTGGACATGGGGGATGGCCACACCGGCCAGGGCCGAGGCCGCCACGCCGCAGGCCGACTGCGCCAAAAACTTCCGGCGAGTGCTCGTGCGCGACAAGCGGGGCGAAGGATTCATTCGGGCGTCTCCTCAGCGGGTTGGCGTTGCGTGGTCACTCCACCGCGGGCCGGCCCAGGCCACACGGCCGCCGGCCCTTTGCGGTACGTCCTTTCGGCACGCCCTGCGATGGTACCCGATGCCGCCGGCTGCCGCCAGACACCCCGCCCCAGGCCACCTCGTGCGCCGTCCTCTCGGGCCACGCGCCGGGGCTAGCGGCGGCCGTGCCCAGGCGCTAGCGGCGGCCTTGCACCAGCGGCCCGACATCCAGCGCCCGCAAAGGCAGCGCCGATGCCGGGCTGGCCCCGATCGACACGTGCAGGCGCATGGCCGCCGGGT
The DNA here is from genome assembly GCA_037442445.1 of Planctomycetaceae bacterium. Lineage (GTDB taxonomy): Bacteria > Planctomycetota > Planctomycetia > Pirellulales > Thermoguttaceae > JANLFZ01. Next base: position 2,828 of record JBBIQF010000538.1, on the reverse strand, counting down.
CGAACACCATTGTCTGTAGCGTCATGGGGCCCTGGCTGACTTCGTGGAGTTTCCGGGCGATGTCGGCCACGCCCAGGCGGGCTTGTTCCTGGCTGTCCCACAGCGCCGCGTACCGCCAAGAGAAGCGGAACGGGGTGCGCAGTTCCGGCGACCGGAAATGGTTGGTGCAGGCCAAGAGGCCGCGCTCGGGATGCCGTGCGGCCACCGTGCGCGGCGTAACCTCCAGCACCCGCGCCTGCTGGCGATCGCACAAGGCCAGGTTGAAGAGCGTGGTACGGGGCGTGGCACGCACCAGCCGCTCGGCCTCGTCCACCGTGCGGCACTCCTCCAGGATGCGGCGGAGCAACAGCGTGTAGGGCACGCCGCGGCTATCGAACAAGCTCGCCCCGTCGCCTGCCAGAAGGACTTCGTGCACCGCCAACGCCAGCCCGGCATCGTTCATGCCCGACAAACACCCCACCATGCCCGGAAATCCCACGGCGCAGAACGCCCGTTTGCCATTCGGCCGGCAAACGACCACCAGGCTGTACTTCTGGAGGATGCCCAGGCTATAGAAATCGAGGTTGCGGCCGAACAGCGGCCCGCCCGCCTTGCTCCGGCTGGCTTCGACCAACAGCGACGAACATCCCAGGCCGCCGGGGTAGGCATCGACCATCGTGTTGACGCCCACCAACAGGTCGCGGTCCAGCCCTGCGGTGCGGGCGAAGGCCTCTAGTTCGGCCCGATGGTCGGGCGGGAACTGCGGCAGCAGGCGCTGGCCCGCGGCCACCAGCGCCGGGAACTTCTCGCCCAGACCGATCTTGGCCAGGAGCAACCGCGGGTAGTCGACCAACTGCCGGGCCTGGCCCGCCACCAGCGCCGCGCTTTGTTGGCCGATCTCGGCAGGACTGCCCTCGACAAAGAGCACCGGCAGCCCCTCGATGTACTTCAGCTCGGCCGGGCCGTACCGGGCCTCGCGATACGGGAAGGACACCGCGGGCAGAGCCGGCCGGGCCATTTCCGCGGCTTTCCCAAGCGCCCCGGCCAGTACGAGCAAGCCGAAAAGAAATCCCCCGGCGCGCAGCGCAATGCGCCGGGCCAAAGGCAGGCAGGGAGTCGTAATCGCAAGAAGAACCATGGCGGGGTCACCTAACGCTGGGGGAATCGCCTGTGCCGGACGCCGGTGCCGCGGCACAAGGCGCGGGGCTTTTGGCTTGGCAGTGCGGGCCGCCAAATGTCGCCCGGCGTGGCGGCGGGGTATGGTCGGCCCATGCGCGGTGCGGAGGCGTGCCCGGCTACCCGGGCGCGTGCGCCCCTGGCACCCCGGGCGCCAGACGCCGAAAGGCCTCGGCGCAGGCCAGGTAATTCTCACGCGGCATCCCCATGCAACTGTATTCCTCCACGTAGCCGATAAAGCCGCCCTCGGGCGTGGCCAAGAGGTCGTATAACCGCCGGGCCTCGGCATAGATCGTTTCTGGCGTTCCCGAAATGGAGACGGTCTGGTAACTGATGGGCATCAGAAAGCACTGTCTGCCCCGCAGGCGCTTGCCCACCTGCTCGATATCGACCACGTTGGGCTGCGACAAGTTCAGTACCGAGACTCCGATTTCGTGCAGGTCCTCGGCCAATGCGGTCACGTTGCCGCACGAGTGGAACCATACATCCAGCCCCAACTGGCGGGCCAGCGCGAATTGCCGCTGGTACCGGGGCTTGAACAGCCGGCGCCATAAGGGGCGCGAAACCATCAGGCCGGTCTGCGTCCCCCAATCGTCGGCAAAGTGGATGCCGTGAAACCCCCAGCGGGCGCAGAGGCGCATCACCTCGCACTCCCAATCGAAGATCATGTCCAGCAGCCGGCCGGCCTTTTCCGGCTCCAGCAGGAAATCGGTCATGCTGTTCTCGAAGCCCCGCAGCAGCATGTACACGGTAAAGCCCGAAAGGTCGAGGCTGGCCAGCCGGTAGCGGTCCTCGCACAGGCGGAAGAACTCTGCGGCCGCGGCCATCCGCTCCTCTTCCCGCAAGGGGGGCGGCACCAGTTCCTCGGCCGACTCCCAGTCGGGCAAGGCGGGGTGGGTCGGATGGCCCATGGTGCCATCGCCCAGTTTTTGCAGGCGATAGCCCCATTCGTTGGTCACCGGCGGGTCCTCGCCGGCCCGGTACAGCGACAGGTGATAGACGATCGCATCGCCCTCGGTCTGATCGCAGTTGACGAACCAGATCGGCACGCGCCAGGGCCGGCCAAAGTGAATCGCTTTACGCACCAGCTCGCTGCGGGGGATCATGCCGTACTCCTGCCAACCACCGGATGGCTTACCCTACCACATGCGCCCCTGGCCTGGCAACGCCCTTGATGGCGCAAAGATTGACATTCCGCGGCCTAGCGGCTAGGGTCCAAAGTATGCACGTGCTTCTCGTCGCAGGGTTTCTTGTTCTTTGTGCCGTCGAGTTGATGAGGCGTTCGGCGTCGGCGGGGGGCGCACTAATCTGGGCAGGGCTTCTCGTTGTTTGCGCTGCCTTGGGGGGCCAGGCGGGAAGTTGCGCCGCGGCGGCAACGCCTTCGCCCCCCGCGGAACCGCTCCCGCGGACCGAGCGTGAAATCCGCGCCCTGATGGCCGACATCGCCCCTCAAATCGAACGGGTGATGGAGCGCAAGTTCAAAAAGTTGCCACCCGTGGTGATTGACGATACCCAGGCGACGGCACGGATACTGGCGGCTGACATGGTGCCCCTGGTGCGGCGGCAGTATCCCGCCTGGCCCGAGAGCCGCATCCAGCGGCAGGCGCTGGCCGTGGCACAGCGCCTGGCACCGGAGCTGCTGGGCAAATACGGCGTGCAGGCCGAAACCCTGG
>JBBIQF010000537.1:2559-4571 GCA_037442445.1 Planctomycetaceae bacterium | reverse complement strand
CAGCACCATGGTCTCTTCCAACCCGAACAGCAGGGCCACCGAACTGTACGGGGCAGCACAACTCCCCTCGACGAGCACCCGGTCGCCGAAATGCTCGCGCAACCGCCGAAGCGCCAGGAGCTTCTGCGGCATGCGCCCGTCCTTGTGGGGATCGGGCATGCGGAGGCGGTCCAGCGTTTCGGCCGTGGCCGGAAGGTACTGGCACGTCGCCCGGAGGATGTTGCCCTGGCCCCGGGTGCCCACGCCCAGCGGCTCGAACTCGAAGCAGTCGTCCACCTGGAGCCAGGCCCAGTCGTAGTCGAACTCCTCGATGGCCGCGATCCACACTTCGGCCATCTTGCGGCCGTCCTGGCAGACATCCTCATAGGCATACCGGCCGTACCATCGCACGTCGAACTCTTCGCTGCACGCGAAGACAGGCATGCGGACCGGCCGCTGGCCGGCCATGGCCCGGCGCACGTCCTCCACCACGCCCTCGTATGCCATGGTGCTAGTCCTTTGCGGTCTTGCGCTTTGTGCGGGCGCCTTTGGCTGCGGGTTTGCCCTTAGAAATGACTTTTTCCAGTTGGTTGGGCACGGGCACCAGGGTAGCCTGGTGCTCGGCCACGATCTGGCGGATCTGGGCGATCACCTCGGGGTGCTCTTTGGCGATGTCGAACCGCTCGCCCGGGTCGTGCTCCAAATGGAACAATAGCGGCGGATCGTGTTTCTGCTCCGGATCGCTCCCATAAGCCGCGCGCGTGTAGAAATGGGCCTTGTACGGGCCATGCCGCACGGCGTACAACCGGGTGTCGCGATAGAAGAACATCGTTTTCCGGGGGCTTAGGCCGCGCCCCAGCAGCACCGGCGACAAATCGACGCCATCGAGCGTGCACTCGGGCAACTTGGCCCCGGCCAGCGCCGCGCAGGTGGGCACCAGGTCCAGGGTGCTGCCCATCTCATAGACGACCCCGGGCTGGATATGGCCGGGCCACCAGAACAGCCCCGGCTCGCGCATCCCGCCTTCCCAGGTGCTGCCTTTGCCGTCGCGGAAAGGCCCGGCCGAGCCGCCGTGCTGGTCGAAGATCAGCCACGGGCCGTTGTCGCTGCTGAACACCACCAGCGTGCGCCGGTCGAGGGCCAACTCCCGCAGGGTATCCAGGATGCGGCCCACGCCGGCGTCGATCTCCTCCACCACGTCGCCATACAGGCCGCGGAGGCTCCGCCCGCGGTACTCCGGCGAGACGAGCAACGGCACATGGGGCAGGTTATGGGCCAGGTAGAGGAAGAACGGCCGGTCGCGATGCTGGCGGATGAAGCGGACCGCCTCGTCCGTGTAGCGGCGGGTGAGGGTGGTCTGGTCGGCGGGGCGCTCGATCTCCTGCGTGCCGCGCAACAGCGGCACCCGGAAATACTCGATTCGCGGGTGCAACAGCGCCTCGCGCCCTCGGGGGGCATCGGCCGCGCGGTCCATGTCGTTCGAATAGGGGATGCCGAAGTACATGTCGAACCCTTGGCGCGTAGGCAGATACCGGGGCAAATGCCCTAGGTGCCACTTGCCGATGCACGCGCAGATGTAGCCGCGCTGGTGGAGGATTTCGGCCAGGGTCACCTCTTCGGGCGGCAGCCCGCCGGCCGAATCGGGAAACAGCACCCGCCGCACATCGTGGGCCATGCCGTTGCGGACCGGCAGCCGGCCCGTCAGCAGCGCCGCCCGGCTGGGCGTGCATACCGGCGCCGCCGAATAAAAGCTGGTCCATCGCTGGCCTTCCGCCGCCATGCGGTCCAGATGCGGCGTGCGGATCGTCGGATGCCCATAGCACCCCAGGTCGCCCCACCCTAAATCGTCGGCGAAGATGATCACGATATTCGGAGGAACGGACGGGGCGGCCGGCCCTGCTTGGCCTGCGCCCGGTCTGCCCGGCGACTCCGCAGCCACGCATGCCAGAGCGCCCTGGACCAAAAGCCCGGCCACGATGGCCAGCACCGCAAGCGGCCCCCTTAGCCGGTGAGACAAACGCGATCTTGTAGCT
>JBBIQF010000537.1:0-2546 GCA_037442445.1 Planctomycetaceae bacterium | reverse complement strand
CATTGTTCCGCGTGGCCCTTTATCCTTCTGGTTATTGCGGCTGGCGCCCCGCTCTGTGCTGGCCGCTCCCTTGCGGTCGCAACTCGGTGGGACGCCGTGCCATTTGCCCGGGTTGCGGCTTCAGTATCCGGCGGGACGCAACTGCCGTCAATCCGCGGCGACCTCGGCCGGCAAGTCCGGATTGCCTGGCGCGGATGACACCAGCCTGGCCAGCTTTCGGCCCGGGCTGCTCAGCGGGTACTTGGCCAATTCGTGCACCGGCACCCAGCGCAGCTCGGTCCCTCGCCGGAGGCGACCCGACACCCGGAAGGCCTCGTAGCACTCCAGCGTGATGCGAAATCGCGTGACCTGGTGCCGCAGTGTTCCAAGATGGCGGCCCGGCCGGATGAGAACGCCGGTTAGACGCTGCACCGCCGCCACCAGGATTTCGGACGGCGGACTGCAGGCTGCACCGTGCCCGCCGGCGGGCAACTCCACCCGCGGAAAATCCCACAGGCCGGCCCAGCGCTCTTGGGGGCCAAAGCGGCGCAGCAGCACGCGCCGGCCGTGCCGGACCACGACCGCGGCCTGGCAGAGCGACCGGGTTGCCGGGCGGGGCCTTGGCCGCGGAATCTCCGATTGCAGACCTTCCCGCCGGGCGGCACACAGCGAGGCCGCCGGACAACTCTCGCACCGCGGCGTGCGCCGCGTGCACACCAGGCTTCCCAACTCCATGAGCGCCTGGTTGAAGCGGCCCGCGTGGCGCGCAGGCAACACCGCCTCGGCAAACGCCCAAAGTATCCGCTGCCCCTCGGAAGACCACGGATCCTGCCGGTAGCCCAGCAAGCGGCTGAATAGTCGGGTGGTGTTGCCTTCGAGAATGGGGACGGGGAGGTCGAACGCGATGGAAAGGACCGCCCCGGCCGTGTAGCGACCCACGCCTGGCAAACGCTGCGCAGCCTCCACGTCCCGGGGAAAGCGGCCGCCGTACTGGCGCACGATCACGCCGGCCGCTCGATGCAATTGCCGCGCCCGCCGATAATACCCCAGCCCTTCCCACAGGCGCAAGACCTGCTCTTCGTCGGCCGCAGCCAGGGCGGCGAAGTCCGGCAGGGCCTGGACGAATCGCTCGAAGTACGGCCGGACCGTGGCCACCTGCGTCTGCTGAAGCATCATCTCGCTGACCAGAATGGCATAGGGGTCCCGGGTGCGGCGCCACGGCAGGTCCCGGGCATGGCGCCGGTACCAGGCGCCGAGCGCCTTGCGGAAGCGGCCGATCCAGCCTGGCTGGGCAATCGGCCATACCAGCGAATTGGCCCCGACCGGGGCAAGCGGGGTGCAGCGCGAGTTCTCCATGATGCGGCATTATATGGGCCGGGCAGGGGATGGGTGCGTAGGCGACCGGCGGCCACACGGAATGGCCGGCCGCATTGGAACTTGGGAAGCCCTTGCGGGCCATCGGGGCGCTCGGCATACTGGCGGGGCCGAAAACAGAGTCGGGTTTTGCAGGAGAACGCTCCAATGCGATGCACAAGCAGGTGGATAGCCGTAGCGTTTGCGGCCGTGGCGTTTGCGCGTGCGGGCTGGGCGGCCGATTTCTATGTGGACCCGAAAGGCAGCGACGCGGCCCCGGGCACAGCCGACCGGCCGTTTGCCACCGTGGCCCGCGCCCAGAAAGCCGTGCGCCAGTTGCTTGCCCGCAAGGACCGCAAGCAGCCGGTGGTGGTCGAGATTCGCGGGGGCTTTTACGAACTGGCCGAGCCCATCGTGTTCGAGCCGGCTGACTCGGGCACGGCCCAAGCGCCGGTCATCTACCAGGCGGCCGAGGGGCAGCGCCCCATCCTCAGCGGCGGCCGGCGGATTATCGGCTGGCAGCTCGGCGGCGACGGCCGATGGCGGGTGACGCTTCCGGAAGTGAAGGCGGGCCGGTGGAGTTTCCTCCAGTTGTTCGTCAACGACCAGCGGCGGTTCGTGGCCCGATTGCCCAAGCACGGCTACTTCACGGTGGCCGACGAAATCAAGCCGCCCCCCGGCGCGCCGGGATATACCCAGTTCGTGTACCACGAAGGGGACCTGCGGGCCGATTGGGCCAATCGCGGCGACGTGATTGTCCATGCGTTTCACGTGTGGTGCGATTCGCAGATGCGGATCGCTTCGCTCGATACGGCCAAGCGCGTCGTCACTTTCACCGGGCCGACCCGCGGTACCCGCCCGTACACCGCCTACCGCAAAGGCAATCGGTACCTGGTGCTCAACGTCAAAGAAGCCCTGGGGGCACCGGGCAGTTGGTACTTGGATCGGCCTAGCGGGGTGTTGACCTACGTGCCGATGCCGGGCGAGAAGCCCGATTCCGCCGTGGTCGTGGCCCCGCGGCTGGAACAGCTCGTGTTGTTCCGCGGCGATGTGGCGGGGCATCGCTGGGTCGAGCACATCGAGCTGCGGGGCCTCACCTTTGCCCACAGCAACTGGCTATTGGGTCCCAAAGGGCTCAGTCTTCCCCAGGCCGCCATCGGCGTGGGCGAGGCGATTACCGCCTTCGGAGCCCGGCATGTGGTGCTGGATCGCTG
>JBBIQF010000536.1:0-4572 GCA_037442445.1 Planctomycetaceae bacterium | reverse complement strand
GGCTTGGGGCGCAGCCGAGCGCGGCATGTTGCCCGCACGAGTGCGGCCGACCCTCGATCCATCTGGGGCAAGGAGGGTCGCATTTCACCGGCATGAGTGCGGCCGAGCAGGCCGTGCTCCAAGACCACGTAACGCCATTTCGATAGGCCGAAAGGCCGGCAACTCGACCTAACCGTTCCCTCCGAGTTCTCCACGAAAGGATGCCTCCATGAGTGTCGCACAACGAGTGATTCGCTTCGCGGTCGTCCTCGCAGTGGGCGTGGCCCTTGTGGGTTGCGGCGGTGGGGGGCCACGCCGGGTCGTCGTCAAAGGACGAGTGGTGGAAGGGGGTAAACCGCTGGAACTCAAAGGGGACCAGTTCAAAGCCGGCGCCATCGGCGTGGAAGTCACCTTCTATCCCTTGGACGCTTCGGGCAAGGTGGACCAAAGCAAGCAGTCCTACGGCACGCGGGTGAAGGAAGACGGCTCGTTCGTCCTGGATGGCGAACTCGGCAAAGGGATTCCCGTGGGCAAGTACAAGGCCGCTCTGGCGTTCCGCGATACCATGTATCGCAGCCCCAAAGGCCAAGGCGACCGCTGGGAAGGGAAGTTCGCTTTGGACAAGACGCCCTTCACCTTCGACGTCCAGGACGCGAGCAAGGAGATCGTGATCGACATCGGGTCCGCTGGAGGCGCACCAGCGCCGGGCGGCCAAGGTAGTCCCAAGAGTTGAGCCAGACCGTCTGTAACACAGGCGGTGCCGACCGGTTTTGAAGTGGCGTAGCGGGTAATCTCGCAAGCGGCGCCAGTCGCGCGGGGCCGAGAAGAGGCCCAATAACCAACAGCAAGCGTGCGGCTTCGGGGGAGTTGGTGCCGTGTTCGGACGACACGCGGATCGCGCTAATCGTCCGGGTAGCGGAGCGCGGTCGCCCTCTAACTCAAAATTCGTAGCCCGCAGCGGCGCTTGGGTGGCGGTGGGCGCGGTCATCGCCGTGTTGGGTTACGAGGCGGTGTCGCTCAATCTCCGCCGGCCACCCGATGCGGGCCGGATCGCCCGCCAGACGCTCGATCTGGCCCGGCAGGCCGAGGCGGCCTCCGCCCGCAGTGCCGAGGTCCAGCAACAGGTCGTGGCCTTTAAAGAAGAGGCTTTGGCGGTGGCCAAGGCCCTGGTGGACCAGTACCCCGCCAGTCCCGATGCCTGGTGCGTGTTGGGATTAGTGGCCAGCCGCTGCGGCAACCGTGCCGGGGCGGTACAGTGCTGGGAGCACTCGGTTGAGTTGGCGCCTGAGTTCTCGCTGGCGTGGCACTGTTTGGGTCGCGACGCCCTTCAGCGGGCCGAATACCCGCTGGCGGTGGAGCGGTTCCGTAAAGCCCTTCAGGCACAACCCGATGTGCCGGAGGTGCTGCTGGCACTGGCCGATGCGCTGGCCCATTTGGGACAACTCCAGGAGGCCCTCGAGGTCTGCAAGCAGCACGTGGCCCTTGCACCCCGCTCGGTGGAAGGCTGGTACCGCTTGGGGCAGATCCATATGCAGTTGGGCCAGTACGCCGAGGCCAAACAATGCCACCTCCGCGCCGTGGAACTCGATTCCGACTGTAAACTGGCATTGCATAGCCTGGCGCTGGCCTGCGAGCGCCTGGGCGAAGGCGAGGAAGCGCGGAAGTACCGGCGGGCGTTTGCCGAGCGCGAGGCGCAGGACCGGGCACCGGGCGAGAACCGCCGGCCCAAGTACGACGATCTGGCCGCCACGCGCGACGTGCTGGCCACCACCTGCTCGGCGGCGGCCCGGGTGTACGCCGCGATGGGCGATCGGGCCTCGGCCGAGGCCTGCTGGCGCCGCGGGGCCGAGGCTGATCCCAAGAATCTCGAGCCGCGCCTGGGCCTGTTGGCGTTCTACGAAGAGCAAGAGCGGCTCGAAGACGCCGCCCAGGTGGCCGACGAACTCTGCCGCCTCCAGCCGCAATCGCTGGACCTTCATCTACGGGCCGGCTGGCTGCGTATCCGCTTAGGCCGGTGGGCCCAGGCCGAGGAATCCTTCCGGCGTGCGACCGAGGTCGCCCCCACCCGGCCCGAGGGTTTCGTGGCCTTGGCGCAGTTTTATCTTTCGCGGGATCGGGCGCCGGCCAAGGCGAAGGAGGCGGCGGCCAAGGCGGTGTCGCTTTCGCCCATTGCAGCCCATTACTATCTGTTGGGCACCGCCTGCCAGCGAAGCGGCGACCTCCAGGGGGCCCGCACGGCACTGGAACAAGCCGCCCGGCTGGACCCCGGCAAGGCCGAGTATCGGCAAGCCCTAAGCGGGGTGTTGGTCCAACTGCGGCTGCTGCCACCCCTTGAGGCCACGTCGCCATGAGGCCTTCGGCCGGCACCGCGGCAATCGCAGTAGCGGCCAGTGCGCTGGCGGTCTTGGCCCTGGTGCTGGCTCCCGGCCTGTGGCACACCCGCCGCGGCCCTATCGAGCTTCGCGATCTGACCGCCCGCACCGGCATCCGCTGGCGCCATACCGATGGCTCGAGCGGCAAACGGTACATCGTCGAAACGGTCAGCGCCGGCCTGGCCACGTTCGACTACGACGGCGACGGCCTGGTGGACATCTATTTCGTCAACGGCGCCCCTTTGCGCGGCACGAAGTGGGAAGGCCCGCCACCCCGCAATGCCCTGTACCGCAACCTGGGCAACTTCCGCTTCGAGGATGTGACCGAGCAGGCCGGGGTGGGCGACACCGGCTACGGCCTGGGGGTTACCGTGGGCGACTACGACAATGATGGCCGGCCCGACCTGTTCGTTTCCAACTTTGGCCCCCATGTGCTGTACCGCAACAACGGCGACGGCACGTTTTCCGCGGTGACCGAGCAGGCCGGCGTGGCCGGCACCGGCCAGGTCGGCGCCGGGGCGTGCTTTCTGGATATCGAGGGCGGCGGCGATCTGGACCTCTTCGTGGCCTACTACGTCCACTTCGACTACGACACGCACCCCGAACGCATCGAGTTGGGATATCCCGTGTACCCCGGCCCGCTGGATTTCGATCCGCTGCCGGCAATCCTGTTTCGCAACAACGGCGACGGCACGTTTTCCGACATCAGCCGCCAGGCCGGTGTGGCGGACAAACCCGGCACGGGCATGGGCATCGTAGCCGCCGACTACGATAACGACGGCGACCCGGACATCTTCGTCCTCAACGACGTCGCCGCCAATTTCCTTTTCCGCAACGACGGCCAAGGGCATTTCGAAGAGGTGGGGCTGGAGGCGGGCTTTTCGCACAATATCGAGGGCCGGGCGCTGGGCAGCATGGGCATCGATTGCGCCGACTACGACAACGACGGGCTGTTGGATTTCTTCCAGACCGCCTACCAGAATGAGCCGGTGGTGCTGTACCGCAACCTGGGCCATGGCGTCCTGGAAGACGTCACCGCGCGCAGCGGGGCGGGCAGCGGCTCTTACAACAACGTGAATTGGGGTTGCGGTTTCGTGGATTTCGACAATGACGGCTGGCGAGACCTGTTCATCGCCATGGGCCACCTCCAGGACAACGTGGAGCTGTACGACGCCACCACGTCGTACGAGGCCCGCAACCTCCTGCTCCGCAATCGCGGCGACGGCACGTTCGACAACGTCTCGGACCAGTGCGGCGATGGCCTGCGCCCCAAATTGAGCAGCCGGGGAGCGGCCTTCGACGATCTGGATAACGATGGCCGGGTGGACGTGGTGGTGCTCAACTCGCGGCGCGAGCCCACCGTGCTGCGCAACACCTCGCCGGCCGGAGGGCACTGGCTCCAAGTCGAGCTGCGGGGCACGCGGTCCAACCGCGATGCTGTGGGGGCCCGCGTCACCGTGACCGCCGGCGGCCGCACCTGGATCGACGAGGTGCACAGCGGCCGCGGTTACCAAAGCCACTGGGGCAGCCGCCTGCACTTCGGCCTGGGCGAAGCCGCGCAGGTCGACCGCATCGAGGTCCGCTGGCCAGGCGGCCACAGCGAGACCTTCGGCCCCACGCCCGCCGACCGGCAGGTGCGATTGATCGAGGGCGCCGGCCAGTTGTAGGGGGCATTGGACCGTGGAGGTCTGGCAATGGCGCGTGAGGTGCTACTGGTCGAGGGCGCCGGCCAGTTGTAGGTGCGTGCTTTGCGCGCACGCTCCCAGCCAGCGGCAAAGCCGCACCGAGCAGGGCGCAGCCAACGGGCGCGTCATGGTTGGCCGCGAAGAGCCGCCAGAGGAGCTGGGGAGCCGGGCTGCGGGGCATCGCCAACCGGCCCGCCACCGCAGACCGCTTTGGGCCTCGATGCGGCTAGCTATCGTTCAGCCCGCGGGAGCCCGATACCGAGCTGCTCACGGATGCTATCGGCTTTGCCCCACAGGTCATTCAAGCGAAGGGCCTTCTCTCCGATCCGGACGTGGTAGTCGCCATCAATCTTGCAATCGCAGTTGCATGGGGACCCTACGATAGCAAGAATGAGACCATAGACCATGGCAGTAGGGATATAAAAAAGACCATCCTTTTCACCATAGAACACGTCTTCGCTGAATCGCACGTTGGGTGGCAGCGAGGCGTCATGCACCAGCGTACAGCGAAGCGTCTTGTAGATTATTGTTCCGAG
>JBBIQF010000535.1:252-4591 GCA_037442445.1 Planctomycetaceae bacterium | reverse complement strand
GGGTTGGTCTGGGGCGCAAGATTTATAGTGTGGGAGCTGGGGGCGAGTCCCCGCGGGACGAATCGGGGCGTGTAGAGCTATTCGGGTCAAGGGTTTCGGTACGCCGAGGGCGATATGGTTGCGGGAGTGCTGGCATGAAGACGACGCGGCGGAGGTTCTTGGCGATGGCGGCGGCGGGCGAGGCGGCCGGCCTGGGCGCAAGGGCGTTCGGGCAAAGAACCGCGGTCGGGGCTTCCGCCGGGCCAGGCGAGATTCTGGTCCCCCAACGGCGTATCCCGGTATTGGCCGAGGCCGATGTTGTGGTCTGCGGCGGCGGGCCGGCAGGGATCGCGGCGGCCTATTGTGCGGCGCGCCATAAAGCCCGAGTGGTATTGCTGGAGCGCTGGCCCAGCCTGGGCGGGATGGGTACCAACGCGCTGGTGAATATTTGGCATACCAGCGACCGCACGAAACAGGTGATCTATGGATTTGTGCAGGAGGCCATCGAGCGGGCCGGCCCGTGGATGCATCGCTATGCCGATTTTCCCAGGCGGCCGGAGACGCATTGGTTCGAACCAGAAGGGATGAAGGTGGTCTTTTGGCAGATGCTCCGCGACGCGGGGGTGCGGGTCCTTTGCAATCTCGTGGCGGTGGAGCCGGTGGTCGAGGGGGCGCGGATGCAGGCAGTGCTGGTCGATACCAAGACCGGCCGCAAGGCGGTCCGCGGGAAGATTTTCATCGATGCCACGGGCGATGGCGACGTGGCGGCCAACGCGGGGGTGCCTTTCGACTATGGCCGGCCGGAAGACGGCCGGGTGCAGGGCATGACCATGATGTTTTGCCTTGCGGACGTCGATGGCGCGCTTGCGCAAAAGAGTTCTTCGGAGGCGGCACGGGTATTCGACATGATGCGCCGCTTGCGGGACGAGGGCCGGTTCCCTCAGTTCAACGAGGCTGCGGCCAGGCATTACCTCAGGGCAGGCCTGAACCACGTGCCGCACAACATGGTTCCAGCGGCGGGCAATCCGTTGGACGAAGAGCAGTTGACCCGCTTGTCGATGGAAGCACGCCAGCACGTGCTGGAGATCGTGGACCTTTGGCGCCGCGAAATGCCTGGGTTCCAGCGGGCCCGGGTGACGCATATGGGGTTCGGCATCGGGGTGCGCGAATCGCGGCGTATCCGCGGGTTGAAGACCCTGACTGCCCCCATGGTCGTCAAGGCGGCCAAGCAACCCGACGCCATCGGCCACGGGTTCTGGATGATCGACATCCACGATCCGAAAGGCAGCCGCTACACCACCTGGAGCGACCAGAAACCGGAAATGATGCCGCCGGCGGGCGAAAGTTATCACATCCCGCTGGGGATGTGTTTGAACCGGCAGATTGCCAACCTGGCCGTGGCTGGCCGGTGCGCCTCGTCCACGCACGAAGCCCATGCCTCGGTGCGGCTGCAATCGCATTGCATGGTGATGGGGCAGGGGGTGGGCACGTGTGCGGCGCTTGCTTTGGAGGCGGGGGTGGATATGGCGCGGGTCGATATCCGCAAGCTACAGGCGGTGGTGCAGCGCGACGGCGTGTACCTGGCCGGCGTCCCCGAGAAAGCCGGGGAAAAGGCGTGATCGCCACTTTGTGCTTGCCCGGCCGCAGCCAGAACCGGGCATGATTCCGCCGGCTGGCCGGTTGCCGGTGCCCTTGGGGCGGAACCTTTTCGGGCCCAGGCTGGCCGAAGCGTGTCCCGGTGTCCCGGTTGCCGATCGCCGGTGCCGGCCGGCAGCCTCATCCGCCGATGCGTTCCCACGGGGCGAACACGAACAAGGCCCCTGCCGCCACGAGGGCGAAGCCCACCAGGTAATTCCACCGCAAGGGTTCTTTCAAGTACAGCACCGAGAAGCAGCAGAACACACTCAAGGTAACCACTTCCTGGATGGTCTTGAGTTGTGCCGTGCTGATGCCGGCCTCATGCCCGAGGCGGTTGGCGGGCACCTGGAAGCAGTACTCGGCCAGGGCGATCAGCCAACTGACAAGGATGGCAGTGCCCATGCTCGCGGTCTTGTACTTCAAGTGCCCATACCAGGCGAACGTCATGAACACGTTGGAGATGGTCAAAAGCACAAGCGTGGCTAGCCACATAGGGGGAAACACAAGCGGAAGACTCGAAAGTGGCGCATCCAAGCGGGACGGCGCCGCACAGCACAGGTCAAGAGGGGCGGAAGCGTAGCAGAAACCGCGGCGGGTTGCAATTCAAGCCGAGGAAAACGCGGAGGCTGGGCAAACTGCGGCCGCTGACTGGGACAATCGAATAGCAGGCGGTAGCGGTGCGGCTTGGCGGCCGCATCGGCCATGCACCCCGACGTTTGGGGCGGCAACCCCGCCGGCAAGCGGCATGGCGATCTGGCGCTATCCGCCAGGACGTAACACGTGCGTGGCCTTTCGGCTGCGCCCTTTGGGGCCGGCGGCCTTGGCCGCGGCCATTGGGCGTCTGCGAGCGGTTCCCCGATAGCCCAGCCTCCTTCTCTTGCCGGGCGGCCGCCGGAGGACTAACGTGGGAAAGGAGATCGAAAGCGAGGTGGTTGCGATGATGCGGCGATGGTTACCGGCCGTGGCGGTTTGGATCGCTGGCGGGTGGGCGGCGTGCGGGATGGCGGCGCAGGTGGCTTCGGAGCCGGTATTGCCGATGGTCCGCGAGGACTGGTATCTCCGCGAGTCGCTGGCGGCCATCCGTGCCTGGGAGGCCATTCTGGAGAAGGTGGATGCCGAGAAGCCACCGCGATGGGCAGCGCCGGTTTTCCCGGTTCCTGGCGATGGGCAGGCGGTCGTGTGGCCGAATCCGATTCCCAGGCTGCTTTTGCCGGCCGAGGACCGCGCCAGGGTGGTGCGGGTGCGGCTGGCCGATGGCCGTATCCAGCTCGAGCGGTCCGGCCCGGCCGAGGCGGCAGGTTCAGACCTTCAAACCGGGCGAGACCATCGTGGGGTACAAGCACTTTGGCGGGGGTGGCAAAGACCAGTGGTACCACGCCTATCACCGGCGGTTCGACCGGTTGACCACGTTTATCGCCCGGCCTGCGCCTGTGGCGGTGGAACTGGACGCCCCTTTGGACCTGCGGCGGGGCGAGAACCAAATTGCGATTGGGGTCCGCAATGCGTCGGCCGAGCCGGTGTCGGCAACCGTGCGCATGGAGTTTCTCAGCCCGCGGGGCAGCCAGGCGATTGGTCGGCAGCAGGTGGAGCTTCCTCCGGCGGGGCGGCAGACGGTGCGCTGGGTGCTGCGCCTGGAGAAGGAAGGCGGGGGCCTGGCGATCATCGAGATCCAGGCACCGGGCGGGCCGTACTGGATTCCGATATTGACGCATGTCGAGGAGGTTTCGCCCATTTTGGCCGGTATCGAGCGGATACTGGCCGATCATCCGGATGCCGCAGCCGCTGGACGGCTGGCGGCCTTGCGCACCCGCTGCCAGCAGGAAGGCTTTGGATGGCGGGAGCTGTTCGAAGAGGCGTCGCAGTTGCGCGACGAGCTGCTGTTACGGCGAGTGAGGTTCGATACGCTGTTGTTCGTCAAGCGCAAGCCGTATTTCTCCGAGCAGCCGTTTATGGATGCCCACCACTTGTTCAACCGGCCGGGCGGTGGCATTTATCGGCTTTCGCCCGTGCGGCCAGGGGGGACCGTTCGGCCTGTGGTGGACTCGCTGGGCGAGGGTGTTTATCGCGACATCGGTTTGCATTGGGATGCGACGCGGCTGCTCTTCGCGTTTGGCAATGGCTCGGACAAATGGGACGGCGGTCAAAGTTACGACCTTTACGAAGTCGGGGTGGACGGCAGCGGTTTGCGGCGCCTGACCAGCGGGCCGAAGAACGATTGCGAGCCCTTTTATCTGGCCGACGGGCGGATCGCTTTCACCTCCGACCGTTCCGAGCACTTCGTGATGTGCGGCGGCGACCGCCATGCCCCCACGCTGTTCGTGGCCGAGGCCGACGGCTCCCAGGTGCGCCAACTCAGTTTCAATGTGTTTAACGATTTCAACCCGTGCCTGATGCCCGACGGGCGGATCCTTTATAGCCGCTGGGAATATAACGAGCGCTCGGTAACATCGCTGCATAATCCGTTTACGATGAACCCGGATGGGACGATGGTGCAGCCGTACTACGGCAATGCCACCATCCGGCCGAACGTGGTGATGTTTCCCCGGCCGGTGCCGGGCAGTTCGAAGGTGATGGCCCTTTTCACGGCGCACCACGGGCAGACCCACGGGGCGGTGGGGCTGATCGATATCCGCCGCGGAATCGATGGCCCCGACCCGCTCCAAATCCTCACGCCGGGCATTCCGGTGACCGGCGAGAAGGCGGAGGACAGCCGCTATGGCTG
>JBBIQF010000535.1:0-242 GCA_037442445.1 Planctomycetaceae bacterium | reverse complement strand
AGCGATCCTTGGCCGCTGGCCGAGGACTTGTTCCTCGCGTCGTACACTCCCACGGTTCTGCCGTGGCTGGAGAAGACGTGGGCTTTGTACGTGGCCGACCGCCATGGGAACCTGGCCTTGGTGTATCGCGACCCGGCGATATCGTGTGCGGAGCCGGTGCCGGTGGTTCGGCGGCCGGTGCCGCATGTGCGGCCGTCGGCGCCGGTGGGAACCGATCGCTGCGATGCCGAAGCGGTGCTGGT
>JBBIQF010000534.1:0-4599 GCA_037442445.1 Planctomycetaceae bacterium | reverse complement strand
ATCCGCCGGGTGGTGTATTCCAATCCTCTGGAGTTTTTCAACCAGAGCCGGAACTTCCGCTTCACTCCCCGTTCTGGTTGATCGCACGTTTCGGCCCGGGGTTGGCCGGGGCGGCCCGCCGCGATGCGTGCCGCTTTTCGTGCGGCGGGGCGATGCGGAACGATGGAGCTACCGTAGTGGCGCAAGGCGCTGTTTCCACACCGGAAAGCCAGTGCAACGGGCCGGAAGCGGCACCGCGGGTCAGGCCGCTTCGGATCGGCCCGGTCGTGGTCGATCCGCCGGTCCTTCAGGCCCCCATGGCGGGGTTCACGAACTACGCTTACCGGCAGATCGTGCGCGAATTGGGCGGGGCGGGCCTGCTGGCCACCGAGATGATCAGCGCCCGGGGCTTCGTCTATATGCAAGCCCGCGACGGCGAACTGCCCGATCGGCTGTGGGGCGTGCGCGACGAGCCCCGCCCCCTGGCCGTGCAGATCTGGGATAACGATCCCGAGATGCTCGCCGCGGTGGGCCAGCGCCTGGCACGCCAATTCCAGGTGAGCGTGGTGGACATCAATTTCGGCTGCCCGGTGCGGAACATCGCCCAGCGGGCCCGCAGCGGTTCGTATCTCTTGCGCGACCCGGAGCGGGTGGGGCAGCTTGTGGCCCGCGTGGTCGCGGCGTGCCATCCCACGCCGGTTACGGCCAAGATCCGCCTGGGATGCACGCGCGACACGATCAATGCCATCGACGTGGCCCAGGCGATCGAGGATGCGGGGGCGGCGGCGGTCACGGTGCACGGCCGGACCGCCCAGGACATGTTTCGCGGCTCGGCCGATTGGGATCGCATCGCCCAGATCAAACCCCATTTGCGGCGGATCCCGCTGGTGGGCAATGGCGATCTGACCACGCCCGCCGAGGTGGTGGAAGCCTTCCGCCGGTACGGCACCGACGGGGTGATGATTGGCCGGGCAGCCCTGGGCCGCCCCTGGCTGTTTCGCCAGATTCAGGCGGCGCTGGCGGGCCGGCCCATCCCGCCCGATCTCACGCCCGACCAGCAGCGCCAGTTGCTTCTGCACCATTACGAACTCTTGATCGAGCGGTTCGGGCCCGCCCGGGCTACCGTGCTCATGCGGCGCTATGCCTGCCGATATGCCCTGGGGCGCCCCGGGGCGCGGGCTTTCCGCACCCATGTTTCGGAAGTCCGCACACCCGACGAGTTCCGCGAGGTGGTGGCTCGCTACTTCCCCCGCGAAGGATGACCCGGGGCTTCGCCCGGCGATGCGCGGTGGCGCCAGGCATCGGCCAGGGCACGGAGCAAGAACTTCGGATTGCCCACCAGGTACCGCCGCGCCTTGTGCCGCTGCTGGAGCAGCACCCAGATCCACTCGATGCCCCGCTGGCGCATCCACCTTGGCGCCCGGGGCACGGCCCCAGACCAGAAGTTCAAGAGCCCGCCCACGCCCATCGCCACCGCCACCTGCAACCCGTCCGCGTGCCGGTGAATCCAGCGTTCTTGCAGCGGATTGC
Source organism: Planctomycetaceae bacterium (assembly GCA_037442445.1). GTDB lineage: Bacteria > Planctomycetota > Planctomycetia > Pirellulales > Thermoguttaceae > JANLFZ01. The sequence goes on along the minus strand of JBBIQF010000534.1, from coordinate 3,090 downwards.
CTTGCGCCACCAGAAGCAGATGCGGCTGGAGCCGGTTGATCTGGGCGATCACCCGCTCGGTCAGTTCCGCATCCAAAAAGCCGTGATGCCAGCCCACGAAGTCCCACCCGGCAAACCGGGCCGCGGCCCGCTGCGCCGCGCGGTGGACGATGTCGGGCTTGGCACCCAAAAGAAAACAGCGAAAGCCCCGATGGGCGGTGGCATCGAGCAACTCCGGCACCAGATCGGTGCCGTTGACATTGTCGCGCACCCGGATGCCGCGCATCCGGGCCGCCCACCGCACCCCCGTGCCATCGCCGAATACATAGTCGCCCGCATTGAGCACATCGCGGTAACTTGCGTCCTCGGCCGCCAGGTTCAGCGTGTGGGCGTTGGCGAAATACACCCGGCGCACCCGGCCGCCGGGGTTCTCCAGCAGATTGCCGATCAGTTCGGCCGCGCGGGGCCTGGTGACGTCGGTAATCCGCACTCCCAGAAGGGAGATCACGCGGTCCGCCGCCGGCCCGGCGGGGCAGGCCCGCCCGGCATCTGCATCCGCGAGCTCGATATTGGGCATCGCACCGGCACCTCCTTGCACAACCATAGCACATGGCTAGTGGGGCCCGGTGCGTTTTCGGCAGTTACGGCAGAATCTCCGCCTCGTACCAGAGGGTCTTGAATTGCGGGCCCAGTTCCAGCACAGCGCGGCCGCCAGCGGCTTGGACCGGGACGGCCGGGCGGCGGTTGCCCGATGCGTCCAGCGGATAGAATCGCACTCGGGCGGCTGCAACGGGCAGGGTGATGCGCGCCGGCACCCCCTCGCACAGCACCGGCTCGCGCCCCCAGCGGTTGCGCAAGGTAACGCGGTCGTCGCCCAGCGACTCGAGCACCGCATCGGTGTTTTGCACCAGGCCGGTGGCTGCCACCAGCACGCGTCCCGGCGCATCGAACCCTTTGCCATCCAGGGCCACCAGCGACACGGTGGCCCAATCCAGCCGGGTCTTGCCCATCTGGAGCGTTACTTCGCCCAGGGCGAAGGTTCTGCCCCGCACGAAGCCGGTAAACAGCTTGCTCCGCGGCGTGTTGACCGTGAAGTAGCCTGCCCCGGGTTGCGACACGTCCCAGCGGATCTGGCCGGTGTCGGAAACGAACACGGTGCGTGTTTTTTCGATCTGGGGTGGTTTGGCAGGGGCGGTGCCGGGCTTCAGGTCGATGGCCAGCCCATGGACGAGGGCCACCAGGGGGTCCACGCCGAACTGGCCCGCGTGGATGTTCCAGGCGCTTGTGGTTTCGTGGAGTTTGGCGCGTTCGGCGTCCAGGGGGATGGGGGCCCGCACGGCTTGCCGGGCAGGCAGCACATCGCCGCGCAAAAACATGGCCGCGCAGGCCGGCATGTGGGCCAGCTTGGCCGGGTCCGCCTTGATATCGAAGAACCCTTCGATGCGCTGCGGCTCGAAGTTGGTGTTGTGGTTGTAGGCGAACGAGTAGATGCCGTCCCAGCTCTGGAAAGCGCCAAAGGCCGCGATCATGGGAAACCCCTCGGCCGCGTACTGGATGGGAGCCGGATGGTTGTATTCGCTGACCGTGTAGGCCATGCCGGCCACGCGGGTGGCGGCCAGGCGGGAGAGCGTCCCCCCCGGGCTATTCACCAAGGCCGCGTTGTGGACGTACCAGTTCTGCGGGTCCCACGGCCGGCCCGGGAACGCCGGGTGGTGCCAGTAGCTGTGCGCGTCGATGTAGTCCAGCCCGGCCTGGATGTGCGCCGGGCTGTAGCTGAGTTGAGTACCGGCCACCAGGGCTTTCACCCCCAGTTCTTCCTTGAGAAACCGGTACATCCCGTGCCAGTAATCGCGCTCCGTATCCCACATGAAGTCGATGAAGTCGTTCCGCGCTTGCCGGGTCAAGTGCATCTGGCTGCGGCGGAGCACGGGGACGGAATCGTCTTCCAAGCTCTGGCCCGGTTCGAGCCCCGCGATGCCCCCCGGCCGCAGCGATACCGATGCCAGCTCATACGTCCCCGGGCCCAGGCTGGTAAAGGAGATGCGGGCGTTGGGGTCGTCCCGCTCGGCCACGAAGGTGAAGCGGAACGATTTCCACTGGCTGGTCAGCTTCAAGTCGGCCGACAGCCCCAGGCGTTCCCAGGGCTCGTGGGCCATCATGCAGTTGACGGCGGCCCGCCGGGGTTGGTCCGAACGCATCTGAAACGTCAGCGTGTACGGGGTATCTTTCTTGAGGGCGAAACCCGCCTGCACAAGCTGGGGCCGCCACGCCACCTGGCCCTGGCGCTGGACCACGATGCGGAGGAAGCGCTCGGGCGCTCGCGCGGGGGCCTTGCCCGTGCCGGGCGAGGCGGACCGCACCTTCGTACCTTTCGCGCCTGGGGCTTTGGCCGGCACGGCACCCGGCGGGCCCGGGCTTGCCGTCTCGATGGAAACCTCGCACACGGTCTGGGCGTCGCGTTCCACGCTCCACTCGCGCCCCAGCGGAGCGGCGAAGTCGCCGTTGCGCAACAGCTCCTCGCCCAAGGGTGCGGCCCCTACGTTCCACGCCTGGCGCAACTTCTCCGTGCTGCCGTATTTCTTGCGCAGCCAGGCATTCCATTGCTTGCGGAAGGTGGTGGCGTAAGGATCGGGCAAATCGTCCAACTGGCCCCACCCCCATACCGCGAACAAGGCGTCTTCGTTGGATATCTCCACAAACGCGATGGCGGGCTCCTGCGTGTAGGGCGTCTTGGTGTAGGGGTTGACGTGGGTCAAAAGGTCCCGGGCATATTTCTTTTGCAGCTCGATCATCCGCGGCTCGAAGTTGTCCAAGCCTTTATCGTAGTCCGGCCGCAATTGGCGGTGGGGAAAGCCCTCGGCTTCGTCGAACCACCGCGACACGTGCAGGTTGAGGTTGGTGTAGATGCCGTTCTGCTTGAGCTGGTAGATGAGGTAGTCCAGCCGATCGAGCTTCTTGGGGTCGATGGTGAGCTTGTTGGGGCTATCGCCCCAGATCGAGCGGTTGTCCATATGATGCATGCGCACGCAGTTGATGCCGAAGCGGGCCAGCCGCTTCGCAAGGCGCTCGGCCTGCTCCGGCGACGGAAAACAGGCCTCGAAGCAGAGGTTG
>JBBIQF010000533.1:0-4603 GCA_037442445.1 Planctomycetaceae bacterium | reverse complement strand
TCCACCGACTCCTTGCGCCCCTGCACGTGGTACGGCGCCAGGGCAATGCCCAGGCGGGGATTGCGGTTCAGGTCGACGAAGGCCTTGATCGAGTCGATCGAGTCCAACAGGGCATGGCCGTGGTTCTCGATGGCCAGGTACGAGTCGTAGCGGGCGGCCAGTTCCAGTTCGGGTTTCAGGCTTTCCAAGAAGGCCTTGATGCGGACGCGGAGTTCCTTGGGATCGCAGGGGCCGGTGCTGCCCCGGATGGCCACCCCGCCGCCGGCACGGCCCAGAAGTTCGGCATAGCGGGGGTAGCCGCCCGCGTACACCGAAAACGCGTACAGCTTGAGCCCGGAGCGGGCCAGCAGCTCTTTGAGCCCTGTGGCCCGAGCCGCTTCTGCACATCGTCCAGGTGCGGGCAGCCGGCATGGGCCGACCAGATGTCGATCGCCTCGAACCCCAGAGCGGCGATCCGCCGGCAGGCCTCTTCGATGGGCAGCCGGGAAAAGTTGATCGACGAGGCGGAAAGCCGCATGACCCATTTGCCGGGTGCTTGGGGCTGTTGGGCCCCTTGGGCAGCCGGCCGGCCGGCACTAGCGGCCACGGATGCCAGTGCCACAGCCCGAGCCAGAAAAGTCCGCCGATCGATCCCCGTGCCCCGGTAGCTGTGCGAAATGGGGCGGGCCTTTTCGCGGGCCGTACGATCGATCCCCGTGCCCCGGTAGCTGTGGTGCAGAGCCATCGATGTACCCTCCCAAAAACCCCGGCCGAGTGTGCCAGCCAGCGGCTGCCACCCTATCCGCGCGATTGGAAGAACGCAAGGGGCGATCCCCGGGACTGCCTTGGCGCCCGGTGGCCCCGCGTGGTATGACGGAACCCGGACGGGGTGCCGGGGTTAGAAGTTCTTATCGGGCCGTACCGCCGCGCGGGCGGTTAGCCGGTGCGCGTGGAGTCTTGTGGTTGGAGGGCCTTTGCGATGAGGCGGCGGGTTTGGATCGGGCGCGTGGCGGCGGCGGGAGCACTGCTGGCCGTACTGTTTGTCTTGGTCAGTTGGAACCTCATTTCGGGAGGCGGGGAGCCGGCGGCCGGATCGCCTGGCCGCGCTGCGGCCGAAGCGCCACGGGCCGGCACGCCCGCCCCGCACCCGGCCCGAGCGGCTGCCGAAGCCCTGTTGGGGCTGGCTGGCGTGCGGGGCGGTTTGGTGGTTCATGTGGGGTGCGGCGACGGCCGGTTGACCGCCGCGCTGGGGGCACGCGATGGGTTCTGCGTGCAGGGCTTGGACCGCGACGCCACCCAAGTAGAGCAGGCCCGCCAGCATGTGCGGTCGTTGGGGCTGTACGGCCGGGTGGCCATCGACCGCTGGCGCGGGGCCGAGTTGCCCTTGATCGACAATCTGGTGAATCTGCTGGTGGTCGAGGACCCCGCCGCGGTCCCGCGCCAGGAGATGCTGCGGGTGCTGGCCCCCGAAGGCGTCGCGTGTTTCCGCGAAGGGGGCCAGTGGAGCCGGCTGGTCAAACCGCGGCCCAAGGAAATCGACCAGTGGACGCACTATCTGTACGACGCCACGAACAATGCGGTGGCGCACGATGCCCGGGTAGGCCCGCCGCGGCATGTGCAGTGGGTGTGCGGCCCCAATTGGTCGCGGCACCACGACCACATGGCCAGCCTGAGTGCCATGGTCACCGCGGGCGGCCGGGTGTTTTACATTCTCGACGAAGGGCCGCGGGCGGCGATCCTCTTGCCGGCCCAATGGTCGCTGGTGGCCCGCGACGCGTTCAGCGGCGTGTTGCTGTGGAAGCGGCCGATCGCCGAGTGGAACACGCATCTGTGGCCGCTCAAGAGCGGGCCCAACCAGCTCCCGCGCCGCCTGGTGGCCGTCGGCCAGCGGGTTTACGTCACCCTGGGTATCGACGCGCCGGTGGAGGCGCTGGACGCCGCGACCGGCAGGACGCTGCGGGTCTATGCCGGCACCGAACACGCCGACGAACTCCTGGTGGCCGACGATGTGCTGTTCGTGCTGGCCGGCGGCGGACCCAATCGGTGGAAGCAGTATCGGCCGCAGCACACCTACGTTTGGGATAACACCCAGCGGGCCAACCGCGACTGGGCCTGGGACGGCAGCCCCCGGGACGTGCTGGCCCTTACCGCCGAGGGCGGCAAACTCCTGTGGAAACATCGCTCGGCGGTGGCCCCGCTCACCTTGGCCGTGGATGGCCAGCGGGTGTACTTCTACGATGGCCGGCAAGTGCGGGCCCTGGACCGCCAGACCGGAACGCCCCAGTGGGCCTCGGAGCCCATCGTGCGCAAATCGCCGTTCCCCACCGGCTATGGCCCCACGCTGGTGGTGCACGACGGGGTGGTGCTGGTATCGGTCGAGAACCGGTCGATGACCGCGATTTCGGCGGCCGACGGCAAGACCCTGTGGACCGCCCCGCACCACCGCGGCGGCCACGCCTCGCCCGACGATATGCTGGTCATCGGCGGGCTGGTCTGGTCCGGGGCCATCGCTGTGGGCACCGATTCCGGCGTGCTCACCGGCCGGGACCTCCGCACGGGCCAGGTCAAAAGCGAATTCCTGCCGGACGTGAAGATCGACTGGTTCCACCACCGCTGCTACCGCAGCCGGGGGACCGATCGCTTCTTCATCGCATCGCGCACGGGCATCGAGTACATCGACCTTGGGGCCAAGCACTGGGATGTCAACCATTGGGTCCGCGGCGGGTGCCTGTACGGGTTCATGCCGGGCAACGGGCTGACCTACGTGCCGCCGCATGCGTGCGGGTGTTTTCTGGAATCGAAGCTGTTTGGGTTGCACGCCCTGGCGGCGGCCAGCCCTGCGCGGCGCGTGCCGGCCGAGGTCCCGGAAACCGAGCGGCGGGAAGAGGGACCGGCGGTTGCCGATGTGGCAGCGGCGGCAGCGGCCAGCCAACCGCCCTCCGATTGGCCCACCTATCGCCACGACGCGGCCCGCAGCGGCGCCACCCCGGCGGACGTGCCCGCCCAACTGCGGCGGCAGTGGGAGGCGGACCTCGGCGGCCGGCTCTCCAGCCTGGTCGTCGCGCAGGGCAAGGTGTTCGTTGCCCAGATCGACGCCCACACGCTCCATGCCCTCGATGCCGAGACGGGCAAGCCGGCATGGCAGTTCACCGCCGGAGGCCGCATCGACTCGCCGCCGACGGTGTACCAGGGCCGAGTGCTTTTCGGCTCGGCCGATGGCTGGGTGTATGCCCTGCGGGCTGCCGATGGGGCCTTGTTGTGGCGCTACCGGGCCGCCCCCGCCGAGCGCCGGCTGATGGCCTACGAACAGTTGGAATCGGTCTGGCCGGTCTCCGGAAGCGTGCTGGTGGAAAAGGGCGTGGTGTACTGCGTGGCCGGCCGGTGTGCCTTCCTCGATGGCGGATTGCGCTTGTTGCGCCTGGATCCGGCCAGCGGGCGCAAACTCTCGGAGACCGTAATCGACGATCGCGACCCCGAGACCGGCCAGAACCTCCAGGTCCACGTCAAAGGCCAGGACATGCCGGTCGCCCTGCCCGACATCCTCTCTTCCGATGGGCGGTCGATCTACATGCGGGCGCAGGCCTTTGACCTGGAAGGCCGCCGGCGCGTTATTCCCCCCTTGAGGCTCGACGGCCGGCGCGGCGCCGACGAGGCGGCGCTGTCCCAGGTGGGCGACCACCTCTTCTCCCGCACCGGGTTCTTGGACGATTCGTGGTTTTTCCGCTCGTACTGGATTTACGGCAAGCAGGTGGACAGCAACTACGGCGGATGGCTGCGCCCCGGCCATTTCGCTCCGTGCGCCCGGCTGATGGTCTTCGATGGCCAGTGCGTGTACGGCTTCGACCGCAAGCCGGAGTACCTGTGCAACGCCTCGGTGCAAGAGTATTACGTGTATGCGGCCGATCGCCAGGTGCCACCGGAGGGGATCGAGCGGGTCCGCCGGGCCACCGAAAGGATCAATGCCGCGTCGCGCAAGCAAGGCGCGGCCTCGTCGGATTGGGCGTTGCGCAAGAAGTTCTCGCTGAGCGAGCAGCAGGCGGCCCGCTTCCATTGGGCGGCGGCAGCGCCGCCCATCCAAGCCCGCGCCATGGTGCTGGCCGGCAGAACCCTGTTCCTGGCCGGGCCCCCCGACGTGCTGGACGAAGAGGCGGCACTGCGTAACCCGGACGACCCGGCCATCCGCCGCCAGCTCGAAGCCCAGGCCGCCGCCTTGGCGGGAAAACTCGGGGGCCAACTCTTGGCCATGTCGGCCGACGACGGCAAAGTGCTGGCCTGCTACGACCTGGGGGACATGCCGGTGTTCGACGGCATGGCTGCGGCGGGCGGAAGGCTGTTCTTGGCCACGGCCGCCGGCAAAGTCATCTGCCTGGGCCCCGAAGGCGCCCCGCTGCCGCCAGTGCCCGTCCAACTCGCCCCGCTGGATACCCACGAGCAAGAGTCGCCGGTGCCGCCGGCCGTGGCCACCGGCTCCTCGAAGGCCGCCGACTTCGACCGCGTGGTCCGGGCCCAAGTGCTCGGCTCCGAGGTGGGCTATTATCTGCACGCCACGGGCAAGAGCCTGGGCATGGCCCTCAAAAAGCTCCCCACGCCGCTGGAGGGCAAAGTAAAGCTCGACGTCCGCCTG
>JBBIQF010000532.1:0-4615 GCA_037442445.1 Planctomycetaceae bacterium | reverse complement strand
CCGACATCCAACGCGGCCAGGGGCCAGCCGTTGGCCCGCAACTGCTCGAACAAGGTGTACCGCCGGGCCACGCCCCCCTTCATGCGGTCCAGGCCGGCGCACCCGCAGGGCTCGAGGTAGCCATCTTGGCGGCCGGTCAGGGCGACGGCCAGGCGGGGTTTGGGCCAGCCCTCGAAGATCGGGCCGTTTTCCTTGATGGGATCGAAGGGTTCGCCGCTATGCTTGCCTTTGCGGGGTTTGGCCGGGGCGGACGACTTGCTGGCCGGCTCCTGGGCCGGCCGCGCCCCCGTACTTGCTGGCGCCGTATTTGCCGGCGCTGGACTTGCGGCCGCTGGGCTTACTGCCGCCGGAGGGCTGCCGCCCCGCAAGGGGTTGGGCCGGAGTTGCAGGTCGGCCGCGGTTGGGGACTCCGGAGACGATGCCTCGGCCGGTGGCCGGGAGCCAGAGCCGCCAGCCGCTTTTCCCGCAGGGCCGCCCGATGCCGCCCACCATGCCGCTGCCCCTGCCCACGTCAGGAAGATCGCTGCCACCCCCATGCACAGCGCAGCAAAACCGATTCGTCCTCGTGACGGCATCACGCGGTCCTCGTCAGAATAGCATTCGCGGAAAGGCCCTCATTTGCGAATGGCGAACCGGACCTTGATGGACACTTCCTTGGCCAAGGGGTGGTTGGTCTTCAGCACGATCTTGCCGGGATTGGCCGACTCGGTGCCGGAATAGTCCATGGGCTCGCCCCCTTTGGGTATCCGGATGGTCAAAGGGATGCGGGTAACGTCGCCAGCCGTGATGCGGGTGCCGAGCGTGGCCTGGAGGAACTCCGGCTCGCGCCGGCCGATTTCTACCTGGATATCCTTGGCGTCGGAACCCCGGACAAAAATCATCAGCTGCCGCTGGACCTCCTCCTGGCTGCTAAGGGTGCCTAGGTACAGGGTGTTGGTGTTGCTGTCCCACCCGGCCGGCCCCACCACCCGGATGTCGCCCACCACCGTGCCCTTGACGGGAATAGCGATGGTCCGGTCGTTCGGTAAATTGGTCTTTAGCGTGATTGTCTGTTGAAACGGGCCTAAAGGCAATCCTGGTTTTACGGTAACGTGGACGATCTGGCCGCTGGTGGCGCCCGACTCGGCCTTGACTTGGTCCGGGGGCATGGGCTCGACCTGAACCTCGAAGGACTCGGCCGTGGCAGGGTCCGACAACTCATGGCCGGTAATCTGGTAAGGATAGGGCTTGTAGCAAAACACATTGACCGTGGCCGTGTGCGGACTGGTGCTCGGCAGCGAGCTGAGAGCTAACTCCTCGGGTATCGGTTTCACAATGGCCACCACCCGGCCGCTGATGGTCAGCGCCAAGCGGTGCCGGTTAGGATCGTTGGTCAGCACCGCGGCGGTCTGCCGGTACGGCCCCATGAAGCCCTTGGTGTGCCACTCGACCGTCACCTTGGCCGATTCGCCAGGCTTGACCACGGTCTTGTCCAAGTCGGCCAGGGTGCACTTGCAGGAGGTATCGCCCTTCTGGAGGGTTAGATCGGTGTCCCCGTAATTGGTGATAATGAACTCATGCCTGCCGTGCGTATCGGTATCCATTACCCCGAAGTCGTAGATGGTCTCGTTAGGCACTGCTTTGGGATGCGGTCCGCCAGGTTCGACCTTGGCCACCGACTCCCCCTCGTTCAGGCCATTGGGCGTGCCATCCCAAGGTCGTTGGTGGATGCGGGCTATCGAAAGCCCCACACCCAAAACCGCACCCATAACCACCGAGCCCGCCGCGATAAGCCACGTTCTCATGGGAATGACTACTGATGATGGGAATGATTACCGATGGAGGAAACCTTCAAACGGCCGCCGCCGACCCGCACGTCCAGCCCGTAGGGTGCGTCCTCCGGACGCAAGCTGTACTGCTTCAGTACTGCTACGGTAGGGTGTACGTGCTTTGGACGCCCGCCGCACGGTGGCCCCCAGGCGGTACCCCGCAGGGTGCAGGCATCTGCCCGCCCAAAAGCTGGCCGAACCGAACACAGCCGCTAGGCGCACCCCGGGCGTCCTCACCCGCTTATCGACTCACTACGCAGGAGGCGCTTGCGGAGTTCGTCGGGCAGGCGGCTGGCCGGGTCGGCCTGTTCGTCCAAGCGGAGGGCATCCCGGGCGTGCTGGGCGAAGCCCGCGTCATCCCCGGCCGCCTCACATGCCAGCGCCCATCGGGCATGGACCCATGCGTTTGCCGGGTACAGTTCGGCCGCCTGGCGGTAGGCCCGCAGCGATTCCTCTAGCCATGGGCGCTGGCCGGTGTGCAGAAAGACATTGAGGTACCGCTCGGCGGTCGCCAGCCAAAGGGCGCTGGCCTTAGGGGCGCGCTGGAGCATGGCTTGGGTGGCTTGTTGGAGTGCCTCGGCCCCCGCGCGATCGCGGCGGCGGTTCCAGGCTTCGTAGCGCAAGGCCGAAAGCATTTCCCAGGGGCGCGAGGCCAGGGGATCGGCTTGGGCAGCCCGCAGCAACAGGGGCTCGGTTTGATCGGGCAGCCTTCGAGCGGCTGCCATCGCTGCCCGGCACTCCAGCACCGGCCCATAGGCCGTGCTATAGCAGGCCAGCACCCCAGCCAACGCGCCGGCCAATACCGCCCAGGCGACCGGCGCTGGCCAGTGGTGCGGCTGGCCGGCGCGGTAGGTGGCCGAAGCCGCGTCCTGGGCAGCTTCCTCGGCCCCCGAAGCGATGATCGCCACCAATAGCCACAAGGTGCCCGCGACCCCGGGAAAATCCATGCCCCCCGCTGCCAGCAGGTTCACCAACAGCACCGCTAGCGCCAGGCCGGCCAGCCATACCGGCAATCGGCCGTAGAGGACCCACGGCCAAAGCAAACCGATCACACCGCCGGCCAGGACCATGGCCAGCAACACGCCCGCCCCACTGGGCGGGGCCGAGGTGGTCCATCCCGCCAGCAACCCCAGCGGATAGCCCGCCAGTCCGCCCGCCGCGGCCCACAGGGGCGGGGCCGAACACGTCGCCGAATAGCGCGATGGGGTGCTTGCCGCCGATGTGCCTCCATCGAGCCCACAGGCCTCATCCCGGTGCTTGGCGGCAAAGGCGATCATGCGCGCGAGTTGGACGAGCACCGCGCCCAGGGCGATCACTGCCAGCGTGCCCGCGGTGGCCCACACTTCGAGGAGGAAGTTGTGGGGCTCGGCCACTTCTTCCGCGGCCTGGGGCAGCTTGTAGCGGGTATATTCGGCCTGGAAATTGCCCGGCCCGACGCCCAGCCAGGGGTGATCGGCGATCATGGCCACGGTGGCCCGCCAATAATGCAGGCGGACTCCCAGCGAGCGGCCGGCCTGGGTGAACACCGAGGCATCGACGCCGCCAGTGGCGACTGCCGCGGCGGCTAGCACTCCCAAGAGCAGGCCGGCCCCGGCCAGCAGGGCCCACCTCCGCCGCCACGATGGCACCGCGGTGCCGGCCAACAGCACCAGCCCCAACCCGGTGGCCAGGTAGGCGCTGCGGCTCATGGTGAGGATGAGGCAGCCGGCCACCAGCGCCGCCGCCGCCGCGGCCGCCTTGCTCACCCAGATTGGCCGTTTGGCGGCGGAGTGCTTGCGGGCCTCGGGCCATCCGGCGATTGCGATTCCCGCCAGCAACACCAGCCACGGTGCGAGGAATCCGGCCAGCGAATTCGTGAGTGCGAACGTGGCGATCGGCTCGGGACTGTTCAGCCGGTCCTCGAACCGCCTGCGCAAGCCGGGGTCGGCGGCCAGGTCCAGGCCCGCCTCGCGGAGCACTTTTTCCGGATTGCGGCGATACTCGGCCCGGGTGGCCGGCAGTTCCCAGGCATATTGGTACACTCCGTAGCCCGCAAGGCCCACGGCCAGCGCGGCCATCACCACCGCCACCGCCCGGATGCGAGTGCCGTTGTCGAGCACCTGCCGGGTGAGGACGTAGCCCAGCCCCAGGGCGGTCCATTCCCAGATCATGTTGACGGCCGGGCGGGGATGGCCGAGCACCGCCCCGCGGATTCCCGCCAGCCCATGCAGCAGCACCACGGCTAGGACCGTGGCATCGATCCAGGCGAAGCGGAACGCAAAACGTTTTCGGCCCACGGCGCCTAGGAGCCAAACCACGGCCAGGGCCAGCCACAGCATCACCACGGGCAGGCCGTCGCCTTCCTCGGCCGCCGATTCGCTCACGAGCAAGGGGCGTGCCACCCACAATGCGCAGGCGCCGGCCAAGAGCCACGGTTTCAGCCGCTCTGTGGCCGCCGCGGCCTGGCCCATCGCCGACCCCGAACCACCCGCGGCCCGAGGCTGGCAAGAATCGCTGGCCGTGCCATCGGCCACCGTGCTATCGCCCGCCGCTCGGCCCGCCGGGCCCCGCAAAGGCGCTTCGTGCCGCCGTTTACGCCGTGCCATGGCCGGGGCCCTTATCGTTATTGCGTGCGCGGCGCCCTGCGGTCTCCAGAATGCCCACCAGCACCAGCACGCACACGACCACCAAGAGCACGATCGCCGCCCCGGTGTAGTCCACTTGATGAAGCACCAGCGCCCCCAGGCCGCACGTGGCCGTGGCCAAATATATTGTCAGCACCGCCTGCGGCGGCGCCAGGACCACATCATCGGCCGGAGCGCCGAGTA
>JBBIQF010000531.1:2695-4617 GCA_037442445.1 Planctomycetaceae bacterium | reverse complement strand
ACGCGACGGAGCGCGTCCCTCCAAGATGGAGGGCCACGCTCTGTCGTGGCCGAGGGGATTGCGTGTTGCCCGGTAACGTCCCGGGCCGTGAACGGTTACACCCAACGGGTACCCGCAACTTCCCAGGTGAACAGCCCACGCACCCCGTAAGCGGTCGGTCAGATCGCCTCGCCGCCCCGTTCGCCGGTGCGGATGCGGATGCAGTCTTCCAGCGGCAGCACGAAAATCTTGCCGTCGCCTACCTCCCCCGAGCTGCCGGTGCGAGCCCCTTTGATGATCGCGTCGATGGTGGGCTGGAGGAAGTTGTCGTTCACCCCGATCATCAACTGCACTTTGCGCACCAGATTGACGGACACTTCGTGGCCCCGGAATGCCTCGCTGTGCCCCTTTTGCCGGCCAAACCCTTGCACGTCCATCACCGTAAGGCGGAAGACCTCCACCTCGGCCAGGGCCGCCTTGACCGCCTCCAGGCGTTCCGGCTGGATGAGGGCGATGATGAGCTTCATCGGCAAGAACTCCTGCTTTGGCCGCAAGTCCGCGGTTCCGCCACCGACCGGGGCCTCGACGCACAGCGGCGCTCGACACCCCTGGATGGTACCATGCCTGCCGGACCAACTCAACGGCCTGGCGGCCCGCGCCTCGACATCCCCCTCGGACGCGCCTGAAGACCGCTGCCATTCGGCTCCGCCCGAAAGCGCCACCAGTGTAAGCGAATTGGCGCGTCGTAGCCGCGGCACACCCGCTCCACTCCCCCACAGAGAATCTCCCGCAGATTCCGGCAAACAACCCGCTCCGGCGGCCGAGGAGTTCCCCGCAACGCAACCTGCTCCGGCTTTCGGCCGGTACATTGACACACCGGCGGCGGTGTCTTAGTCTTGTGCTTGGTACCCGAGCGCCGCGGATGGGCGGCATCTGGGCTTTTCCGGATACGGGAGGACCTTCCGCATGGCGATCGCGCGGATCACAGCCGGCGTGTTGGGGGTGCTGCTCTGGGCCGTGGGCGCACGCGGTGCGGTACCGCATTTCCGGCACCATTTTGTGGACCGGCAGTTGCCGGGCAATGGGTGGGGCCAGACGGCGGCGGCCGATCTGGACCGCGACGGCCGCCCCGACTTCATCACCGGCCAAAGCGGCGGCGAAATCCGCTGGTATCGCCTGGAGCTGCCTGACCGCTGGACGCAGCATCGGCTGGGCGAACGTTCTCCCTCGGAAGTCGGCGGGGCCGCGCTGGACGTCGATGGCGACGGTTGGGTTGATTTCGTCACCGGCGGGGCCTGGTACCGCAACACCGGAAAGCCGCGGACCGAACCCTTCGAGCGGATCGTCTTCGACCCCGCCTTGGCCGCCGTCCACGACGTGGTCGTCGCCGACCTCGATGGCGACCGCCGCCCCGACGTGCTGACCATGTCCGACCGCAACAACCTGCGGTGGTATGCGATCCCCAAGGATCCCCGCCAGCCCTGGGCCCGGCACGACATCGGGCCCTCGGTACATGCCGGCATCGCCGTGGGCGACCTCGATGGCGACGGCGACCTGGACGTGGTCCGCTCCAACCTCTGGTTCGAGAATGCCGATGGGCACGCCACCCGCTGGGTTACCCACGAGAATATTCCTTTCGGCAATCCCCGGCAGCCTTTTCCCCTGGCCACCCGGGCGGCCGTGGTGGACCTCGACCGCGATGGCGATGCCGATCTGGTGATGACCGAGAACGAGATCCGTGCCGGCCGCATCGGATGGCTGGAAAACCTGGACGGCCGCGGCGGACGGTGGACCCTCCACGCGCTGCCGCAGGGCGACCCTGCCCCGCGCGGCGCCTACCATAGCCTGGTGGTGGCCGACTTCGATGGCGATGGCGAGTGGGACCTATGTTGATAATTGTTGCACCGCATATAGGGCAACAACAATCCCGGGAGCTTACACTT
>JBBIQF010000531.1:0-2685 GCA_037442445.1 Planctomycetaceae bacterium | reverse complement strand
GCCTGGTGGTGGCCGACTTCGATGGCGATGGCGATGCCGACGTATTTTCTAGCGAGATGGAGGGCATTGCGGGCGACAAGCCGCCGCGCTGGTTCCTTTGGGAGAACGCCGACGGCAAGGGGCGCCGGTTCGTCGAGCATGCCATCTTGGACGCGGGCTTGGGGGGCCACGAGGTGGTGGCGGCCGACTTCGATGGCGATGGCGACTTGGACCTGGTGGGCAAATTGTGGCGCCCGCGCAAGGACAACGCCAATGGCGGGCGCAATCACGTCGATTTTCTGGAGAACTTATTGAAATCGCCCGCGCGGGCCCGCTGAGTTCACTTTCGGCTGCGGCGCACGTTGCTCGGGGTCCGCGGCACAAAAGGAAGCCGGCCGGCTTGGGGGCAACTTGCAGGGGGACCTCTCATGCAGATCCAAGTAACGTGCCCGGCCTGCGGGGCGGCCTTTCGCACCCGGGCCGCTTATGCGGGGCGGCGAGCGAAATGCGGCAAGTGCGGGGCGATTCTCGAAATCCCCAGGGCTTCGGTGCCCCCCGTCCTGGCCGACCAAGAGGGGCTGCCAACGGCTGCCGCGTCGCCGGACCGCACCGTCCGGGCCGGGGCCGGCACTTCACCACATCCTGCCGGCTTGGCGCGGGGCGAAGCTTCGGGGCCAAACGCGGCACCGCCCAGCCGCGAGGAATTGATCGGCCGAATCCTGGGCGGCTTCCAAGGGCAATTGGAGCCCATTCGCTTGCCCGGCCGCTATCGATTGGGGATCGCCCTGGTGGCCCTGGTGATGGTCCTGTTGCCGCTGATCTACGTGGCGCTGATTGGCCTGGTGGGATACGGGACGTACTATCATGCGGTGCACAGCACGGCGCTATTGAAGGGGCACCGGTCGGGCGGGGCGATGGTCTATTTCGGCCCGATCGTGGCCGGGATCATCGCGGTGTTCTTCATGGTCAAACCGCTGTTTGCGCGGCCGGCCCGGCCCACGGCCAGCCGCCCGGTTTCCCCCAGCGACGAACCGCTCTTGTTCGCCTTCGTGGAGCGGGTGGGGGCGGCAGTGGGCGCACCCCGGCCGCGGCGGATCGACGTCAACTGCGAAGTGAACGCCTCGGCCAGCTTCCGCCACGGCATCTGGAGCATGTTCGGCACCGACCTGGTGCTGACGATCGGCATGCCGCTGGCCGCGGGATTGGACCTCCGGCAGTTCGCCGGGGTGCTGGCCCATGAGTTGGGCCACTTCACCCAGGGGGCGGGCATGCGCATGAGCTACCTGGTGCGGGTGATTAGTTGGTGGCTGACTCGCGTGGTGTACGAGCGCGACGTCTGGGACGAACGCCTCATCCGCTGGAGCCGCGGCGGCGATTACCGGGTGATGCTGGTGCTGTGGCTGGCCCGCTTCTGCGTCTGGCTCACCCGCCGCGTCCTTTGGGTGCTGATGACCGTGGGGCACGCCGTGGCCGGCTTTCTGATGCGGCAAATGGAGTTCCATGCCGATTTGCACGAAGCGCGGCTGGCCGGCTGCGATACCTTCGCCCAGACCATGCGCAAACTGTCGGTGCTTTCCGTCGCGCATTCGGGGGCCATCTCCGACCTGGCGGCGTTCTTCAAAGAAGGCCGCCTGGGCGACAATCTGCCGCAGCTCATTCTGGCCAACGTGGACCAGATCCCCGCCGAAATCCACGCGCAGATCGACGAAATGAACCGGCAATCCAAGACGGGCTGGTTCGACACCCACCCCGCCCCCCCGGACCGTGTGGCCGCGGTGCAGCGGGATGGTGCGGCGGGGATCTTCCGCCTGGAATACCCGGCCAGGGTGCTGTTCGCCGACTTCGACAAGCTGGCCCGGCAGGTGACCGAGGACTTTTATCGCGAGGCGCTGGGCCCGCAGTTCGATCCGGCCGCTTTGCACCCGGTGGCGAGCCTGCTGGCCCGGCAGGCCCAAGAGCAGGATGCGATCAAAGCCGCGAGGCGCTATTTTCAGGCCCAGCTTTTGTATGCCCGGGCGCTCCGCCTGGACCCGGACGCGGCCGCTCCGCCGGCTTCCCCCGCGGCTGCGGCGGCGCTGCTCAAGTCGGCCCGGCAGCAGATGCTCGATGCCCAAGCCGCCTACCGGGAGGCGAAAGACACCTTCAAGAAACTGGACGAGGATGCCTTCGAGGCGGAAACGGCCGCTGCGATACTCCGCGCCGGCGCCACCCCCAAGGCCGACCAATTCCGCTTGCCCATGCAAAACGCCGACCAAGTCTGGCAGGTCCAGGAACAGGTGGTTCAATCCCAGATGGCGATTCAGCCCAAACTGGAGCCGTTCGAGGCAGCGGCCCGCCAGCGGTTGGTCACCGCACTGCAATTGGCCTGTTTGCCGAAAGTGGCCGCCCGGCTGCCCGCCGGGGACGCCACGCAGGCCCAGATCGCACGTATCCTCCCCGCTTTGGACCTGGTGGTCGGCCAGTCGGGCAAAGTGCTTACCCTCCGCAACGCCCTGGGGGGACTGGCCGGGCTGGTTGATCTTCTCCAGGCCGGCCGGAAGGATCAAACCTTCATCAAAGCCATGGTGGACCAAGTTGGCCGCGTGCATGCCTGCCTGGGCGAAATCCAGCAGGCCCTGGCGGCCGCACCGTATCCGTTCGAGCACGCCAAAGGCCCCTGTTCGCTGGCCGATTACGTGCTGCCGGGCCTGCCGGACTCGCACGACC
>JBBIQF010000530.1:0-4620 GCA_037442445.1 Planctomycetaceae bacterium | reverse complement strand
ACAAACTGGTATGCCAGACCACGGTGGGCCTCTTCCAGAGCATGCTGCTGGCCGAGCGCAGCGCCATGGACCACATCGCCGACGCCATCCGAAAGATTCACACCCATAGTGCCGAGTTGGCCAAGACCGCGTAAGTTTCGCGAAGCCGGGCGGCGGCACCCAGCCTTCCCGGGCAAGCCAGCCCACACCCGCTAGGCCCTCGTGCGGGGCGTGGGGGCCGCTTGGGCCGGGAGTGGTTTGCGCCGGCACCCGCGCTTGGCGACTGGCAGGCGGGGCTGCCGGTTCCCTCCTTCAGCAAGTCATTAACCGTCCCAACCGGAGCAAACCATGCGACGCGCCACGAGTCGCCAGTGTGCCCTACGGGTTGCGCTGGCTGGAATGCTGGTTGTCGTGTTTTTTGGGGCGGCGGAGGCAGGCCATGCGGCCGAGCGCTCGCTTGCGGTCCAGCACCGCTGGCTGTTGTTGCCGGTCAAAAACGGCGCTCAGAAGGTATGGATGCGGCTTTCGCACAACGGGGTAGCGCTCCGCGAGTTCGAGATCGAGTTGGCCGACGGCACGCCCGACCTGTGGGTCGCCACCGAAATCGCCCCCTGGCGGGGCCAGACACTGCGGGTCGAGGCGGACGGCTTGCCGTTGGGTTCGAAGGCCCTAGAGGCCCTCCGCCAAAGCGACGCGCCCGAAACCGAGATGGTGCCGCTGGCCGGCGGCCTCAAGCCGTTTCCCGGCGGCCAGCCGCTGTATCGCGAAACCTATCGCCCCCAGTTCCACTTCTCGCCTGCCTGGGGCTGGACCAACGATCCCAACGGCCTGGTGTATCACGACGGGCAATATCACCTCTTCTTTCAGCACAACCCGTACGGTGTCCGCTGGGGCAACATGACCTGGGGCCATGCGGTCAGCCGGGACCTGGTCCACTGGCAGCAACAGCCCGACGCCATCCATCCCGACCCCCTGGGGACCATCTTTTCGGGCTCGGCCGTGGTCGATCACCGCAACACCGCCGGCTTTCAGAGCGGCCAGCACAAGGCCATCGTGTGCATCTACACCTCGGCCGGCGGCACCAATCGGGCTTCGCAAGGCAAGCCGTTCACGCAATCGCTGGCCTATTCGACCGACGGCGGCCGGTCCTGGACCAAATACCCGGGCAACCCCGTGCTGCCCCACGTGGCCGGCAGCAACCGCGACCCCAAAGTGTTCTGGCATGCGCCTTCGCAGCAATGGGTGATGGCGCTGTACCTTGATGGGCCCCATTATGCGCTGTTCGTTTCCCCCGACTTGAAGCAGTGGCGCCGGCTGTGCGACATCCCTGACGTCGGAGGCACCGAGTGCCCGGACCTGTTCGAGTTGCCCGTCGATGGCCGGCCCGATGACACCCGTTGGATATTCTGGGCGGGCAACGGCAACTACCTAGTGGGGCGCTTCGATGGGCGCACGTTCGTCAAAGAAAGCGGCCCGCATCGCTCGAAGTACGGGGCCCACGATTACGCCGCGCAGACCTTCAGCGATATTCCCCCGAGCGACGGGCGCCGCATCCAGATCTCGTGGATGTCGGGCGGCAGCTATCCCGGCATGCCGTTCAACCAGCAGATGACCGTGCCGCGGGTGTTGTCGCTGCGTACCACGGCCGAGGGGATCCGGCTGTTCTTCGAGCCGGTCCGGGAACTGGAACAACTGCGGGGCCAGGAGCACGCCTGGCACGACATGGCGCTTGCGCCGGGCGACAATCCGCTGGCAAGCGTCTCGGCCGAGCTGCTGGATATCGAAGCCGATCTCGAGCTGGCCAACGCCCGCGGCTTGCGGTTCGACCTGCGGGGAGCGGTCATCGAGTACACTCCGGCGGAAAAACGTCTGACGGCCCTGGGGCAGGTCGCCCCACTGGCCCTCGAAAATGGCCGCATCACGCTGCGCATCCTGGTCGATCGCACCTCGGTCGAGGTGTTCGTCGGCGGCGGGCGCGTGCAAATGGCCTCGTGCTATTTGGCCGATCCCAAGAAGCCCCTGCGCCTGGAGGCGCTGGGTGGCTCGGCCCGAATCCGGTCGCTGCGGGTCTGGCCTTTGCGGTCCATCTGGCAGTAAGCAAGTCGCATCATCGAGGAGAGGTGACGTGAAACGCCCTATGTGGATGGCATGCTGTGTGTTGGCCACCGCACCCGTGGCCTGCCTGGCCGCCGTGGCCCCTTCGGCGCAAGGCGCGGCGAAGTCGTCTGCCCCGCCAGCAGCGCGGGTGCTGATCGCCTACGATACGCTGCGGGGCCACACCGAACAGATGTCGCGGGCGGTCGAAGAAGGTGCCCGCCGTGTCCCCGGCGTTGCCATCGTGCGCAAGAAGGTCGAGGACGTCACCAAAGACGACCTCGTATCGGCCGACGGCATCATCTTGGGCTGCCCCACCTATTTCGCCAACATCCCCGGGCGCATGAAAACGATCCTCGATACCTGGAACTGGAAGCTCAAAGTCGACTTCACCGACAAGGTGGGCGGCGCCTTCGCTACCGGCGGCGGCCAGATGGGCGGCAAAGAGCACACGGTGGTGTCGCTGTTGCTGTTCATGATCAACAACCGGATGATCGTGGCCGGCCCCCTGTACCAGGACGAAGAAGGCGATGACAAGTGGGGCGAACTGGGGGGCGGGGCCATGACCGGCCCCATCGACCCGGGGCTGAGTCCGGCCGAGTTGGATAGCGCCCGCCGCACCGGCGAGCGGATCGCACGACTGGCCAGCCAATGGCGTGCCGCGCGGGCCGCCCGATAGCTCGCCGGCTGGCCGGGCTTTTTCTGAAAGAATGGAGCGAGGAGGAGTTCTTAAGGCGCCGGGCGTTGGCACTCATCCGCCCCGGACGGCAGGGGCAAATGGCGAGCAATGAACAACGCCACCAGAAACACCGCAGCAGTCTCGACGCGGAGCACCCGCGGCCCTAGGTCCAGGGGTTTCCAGCCAGCGGCCAAAGCGGCTGCCACCTCATCCTCGGTAAATCCCCCCTCAGGCCCCACCGCCATCCACGCCGGGCCGGCGCAGGTTCCTCTCAAACCCTGACCGGGTTCTGGTATTGTCGGCGTCGCAGAGGTGCTGGCCGAACTGGGATGCGCAATCCACCGCAGCGGGGCATCTCGCGAAGCCTCTAAAAACTGCGTAAATCGCATGGAATGGGCGATTTCCATAAGCCGATTGCGCCCGCATTGTTTCGACGCCTCGATGACGTGGCGCCGCAGGCGATCGAGTGCCTGAGGGGTGGGCTCGGCCACGGACCGGGCTGTTACGAGGGGTATGAGACGCTGGACGCCCAGTTCCACGGCCTTTTCCACCAGCCACTTCTGCCGATCCCCCTTTGGAAGGGCTACCCCCAATGTGATTGCAGCCGGCAGCTCGCGGTCCACCTCGTGCCGGGCAAAGATGGCTAGGCGAACGGTGCCCCGGCCAATGGATTTCACCTCGGCAAGGTACTCGGCACCCGAGCCATCGAAAAGTGCTACCTGGGTGCCCGCTCGGGCGCGCATCACATGGGCCAGGTGGTGGGCCTCGGGACCTTTGAGTACCGCCTCGTTCCCGACGATGGGGCGGTCCGAATAGTACCTGTCTGGACGGGGCATGGTCATCGCCGGGGGCATTGGCAGGTCGCTGCCGGGGGGGTGGCTCCGGCCGGGGGCGGGGGTGGTAAACGGGGAACGCACCAAAGCTCGGTGCACGATTCTACCGAATAAACAGGATGCACCGCCGCAGCCGACGCGGTTGGGGAGCGGTCCGCCAGGCTCGCCCTCCATGGGGCCGGTAGATGCGAGATCGGGCCCCGCTGTCGGCAAAGTTTGCCCGCGGGTTGGTGGAGAGCTTTCAGGCAAGGAAGAACGCCGCGATGTACGAGTTCCACTGGGGCCTCCGCCGGCCGCCGTTCGGGACCGGCATCGACCCGGCACGGTTTTACCCCAGCGCGACACATCGCGAGGGGCTGGCCCGCATGCATTTCCTGGTCGAGCATGGCCACCGCGTGGGGCTGCTGCTGGGCGAGGCGGGCATGGGCAAGTCGCTCCTTTTGGAAGTGCTGGCCACCGAGTTGCGGCGCAAGCGTCTTCCGGTGGCCCGGGTGAGTGTGCTGGGAGTAGAGCCTCGGGAGTTCTTAGAACGGCTGTTGCTCGAATTGGGGGTGCCCACGCCCCCAGCGCACGCCCGGGACGGGGCCCTTTGGCGTGCCCTTGCCGATCGGTTAATCGAGTGCCGCTACCAGCAGCTTTCCGTCGCCATTCTGGTGGACGATGCCGATCGGGCCCGGCCCCCGCTGGGGGAACTCATCCTGCGGGCGGCGAAGTTGGAGCCGGCCATCGGTGCCCGGCTGACCGTGGTGCTGGCCGGCCGGTACGACCGGATGGACCGTCTGGGGCTGGACCTATTGGATCTGGCGTGGCTGCGCATGGACTTGGAACCGTGGGACCTGTCCGAGACCATCGGATTCGTGCAAACGGCCTTGGAGCAGGCGGGTGCCCGCACGATGCTCTTCGACGATGAGGCCCTGGCCCGGCTGCACGAACTGGCCGGGGGCATTCCCCGCCGGATCATCCACCTGGCCGACCTGGCACTGGCCGCCGGCGCGGGCGAAAAGCTGGCGAAAATCGACGCCCGCACCGTGGAGA
>JBBIQF010000529.1:0-4630 GCA_037442445.1 Planctomycetaceae bacterium | reverse complement strand
CCCGGTTCGGGGTTTTCTTGGGCGCCGGGCCATCGCGTACGACCTGGAGGATGCCTGGGGCCTGCGCGCGACGCTGTATGTCGTCCAGGCCGCCGCCGATCTTCCTGAGGCCCCCGATCTGTACCAGCCTGTGCTTTCCACCGGCCACTGTGCCCTTGTGGCGTGGCGGGAAGGGAACCTGGTTTACGTCCTGGTGGCACAAGGCGCAGGCGGCGAATACCGGCGGTTTTTGAACGTCTCCGCCGGCCCGGTGGTCTAGCCCCCAGCCGGACCGCACCTGGTACCGCCCGTTTGTTTTGTCCTCTGGCCTCGGCGCACCGGCGGGCTGCGTCACGCCGCGGCGGGCTTAGATCGTCGCTTGCGGCGCGGCCAGATAGGCGCTCAGCGCGGGGGCCAATTGCGACATCTGGGCGCACAGAGCGGGCAATAGCGCTTCGGCGCCGGCGAGGTTGCCCATCTGCCCTAGGCGTTCCATCTCGAAAGCGGTGGCGTAGGCCCGGCTGCCCGCAAAAAAGCGGATGGAGCCCTTGAGGGTATGGGCATTGAGGCGCAGGGCCGCAAGATCGCCATTCTGGATGGCCTGGCGGATGGCTTCCACCAGCCGCGGGGTCTCTTCCAAAATGGTCGAGACCACCTGGCGAAGCAGTTCCTCGTCGCCGCCGACGGCCTGGAGGGCTTCGGACCAATCCAGGTCTTCGGCGGCGGGCAGGGGGAACTCGCCACCGCCGGCCTGCTGCGGGCTCACAAGGCGGTCGATGGTCTCCAAGAGCTCGGCGGCCCGCACGGGCTTGGCCAGGTAGGCGTCCATGCCGGCTTCCAGGCACCGCTGGCGGTCTTCTTTAAGCGCGTGGGCGGTCATGGCGATGATGGGCAGGTGGCCGGAAGTGCTCTTCTCGCGGGCCCGGATGACCGCCGTGGCCTCCAGGCCATCCATTTCGGGCATCTGCACGTCCATCAGGACCAGGTCGAACGGCCCGTGGGTTTCCAATAGCGCAAGGGCTTCTTTGCCGTGGTTGGCCACGACGACCTGGTGCCCTTGGCGCTCTAATACGCCGGTGGTGAGCTTCTGGTTGACGAGGCTGTCTTCGGCCAGGAGGATGCGCAGCGGCCGCCGGGCGGTGCGGCAGGGTGGCGCGGGGGCCGGCTCGGCGGTTTCCGGGGTGAGCATTCCCAAAGCGGCCAGCACCGCCTCGAGGAGTTCGGACCTCTTGACCGGCTTGCGGACCAGGGCGGCCACGCCCAGGGCTTCGCAGCGGGCCGGGTCCCCCGGCCTCTCGCCGGAACAGAGCACGATCACCGGGGTTTGCCGCAGGTCGGGGTCCTGGCGGATGCGCTCGACGAGCATGAAGCCGTCGGTTTCGGGCATGTGGGCGTCGGCGGCCAAGAGGCGGAAGGGGCGGCCCTGGGCGGCGGCGGTCTTCAGGGCCCGGTAGGCCTCGTCGGCCGAGGCCGCCACAGCGGGCTGCATCTGCCAGCGGGCCAGCATCTCCTGGAGTATCCGGCGGTTGGTGGCGTTGTCGTCCACCACCAAAATCGGGGTGCCGCAAAGCCCGTCGGTGTCGGCCGGTAGTGTGGCCGCCGCCACGCTGGCCCGGCCCAAGCGGGCCGTGAAGTGGAAGGTGCTTCCCCGGCCGGGCTGGCTTTCCACCCAGATGCGGCCCTGCATGAGTTCGGCCAGGCGGCGGCAGATGGCCAGCCCCAGCCCGGTGCCCCCGTGGCGGCGGGTGGTGCTGGTATCGGCCTGCTCGAAGGGATCGAAGATGACGGCCTGTTTTTCCACCGGGATGCCGATGCCCGTATCGCGCACCGCGAAATGCAACAGCACCGCCTGCTCGTCCTCGCTTTCCCGCCACACCTCCACCACCACCTCGCCCTGGGACGTGAACTTGATGGCGTTGCCCACCAGGTTGAGCACGATCTGGCGGAGGCGGATGGGGTCGCCCACGACCACGGCAGGCACCTCGGCCGCCACGGCGCAGGCCAGCTCCAGCCCTTTGGCGTGCGCCCGGACCGCCAGCGATTTCATGGTATCGCCCAGCGTGTCGGCCAGATCGAAGGGGACCTCCTGGAGCACCAGCTTGCCGGCCTCGATCTTCGAGAAATCGAGGATCTCGTTGAGGATGGCCAATAGGGCCTCGCCCGACTGGCGGACGATGGCCAGGTACTCGCGCTGCTGGGCCGAGAGGCGCGAGTCCAAGACCAGCTCGGTCATGCCCAGGATGGCGTTCATGGGCGTGCGGATTTCGTGGCTCATATTGGCCAGAAAGGCGGTCTTGGCGCGGCTGGCGGCCTCGGCGGCCTCCTTGGCCTGCGCCAGCGCCTGGTTGGCCCGCGCCAGCTCCTGGTTGGCCTGGGCCAGTTGGGCGGTCCGCTCGGCCACGCGGCGCTCCAGCTCGTCGTGCGCCGCCCGAAGCTCCGCCTCGACCTGTTTGAGTTCGGTGATGTCGATGGCCACCCCCAATACGGCCCGCTCCCCCGAAGGCCAGAGCGTAAACGGGATCTTCGTGGTCTGCAAAATCCGCCGCCGGCCACGCACGTCGATCAGCGACTCCTCGGGCACGAACTTCAGCCGGCCGGTGCGGATCACCTCCGAATCGTCCTGGCGGAATCGCTCCAGCTCTTCGCCCCGCGGATGATGGTCGGCATCGGTCGTACCCAAGAGTTCGCCGGGCGTGGTGCCGTAGGCTTCGGCCACGGCCTGGTTGGCCAGGATGAACCGCCCCTGGCTGTCCTTGGCGAAGATCATGTGCGGCACCAGGTCGATGATCTGCCGCAGCCGGCGCTCGCTCTCCCGCAAGGCGGCCTCGGTCCGCCGCTGCTGGAGGATGGTGCCCAACTGGAAAAACGAAAAGCCCAAGAGCGGCGCGGCATAGCCCAGAATCTTGTACAGGTGGGCCACCATGAAAAAGGCGTCGTGCACGTCGGCCGAAAAGGCCATCATCTGCTCGCCCACCGCGTTGATGCCGATCGACAGCATCAGCCACCACGTCATCCGGTCCTGGTTGCGGCGGTAATCGCGGAGGAAGACGACCAGGGCCACGGCCAGTAGCGCGGCGGCCAGGACATCGGCCGGCCGGGCCAGCGCCGCCCCGCGCACGATCAGCAATGGGGCGTCGAGGCGCAAGGCGGCCGCGGTCGCCGCCGCCGACAGCAGCGCCACCCCCACCGCCACCCAGAACGTCTCCCGCCGCGGGTTGCTCGGCGGCCGCAACCAGCGCGACCCGAAGGGGGCCGCAAGGAGCAGGCCCGCCATAAGTACCCGCCCTGTCACGTCGATCGCCGGAATGAACCGCTCCGGCACCCCGCTGGCCCACCCCGCGCCCAGATGCGCCCCGGCAAACGCCACCAGCCCCTGCGCCAAGTCCGTGCCGCCGCTTAAGAAAAACCCCAGCCCCACCAACAAATGGAAACGATGCCCCAGGCTATAGAACCGGGTGATAAAACCCAGGCCGGCCAACAGGCCCACCAGCCCCCCCACCACCTCCAATAGCGCGTGGGTATCGGCGTCGGCCCGCCACGTCGATTGCAGAAGAAGCGGATACGCCAGCCCCGCCAGGGCAAGCATTCCAGCCAGGAGGAACAGGTAGAACGACTGCTCGGCGGGCGTATGGCGGAAATAGTCTTCCGGCGCACGATCGGAACCGCCAGGCGGTTGCTGGCCTGCGGGTGCGACTGCCGTCATCTGCGAATCCACCTCCCCGCTTTTCTACCCAATCACGGGCGCCCAAGCGGGCAAACCGGGACCCCTGGCCGCCGCGGGCCGGCTGGGGTGCCGCCTCGGGCGGAGGTTTGGCGTCCTTGGCCAGCAAGGCATCCCCCCCGCTGCCCAAACCGCCCGCGAAACGGCTTTCCAAGGGGCAGGGCATTTTATAATGCCTTCGGTCGGGCCAAACCGTGCCCCGTCCCCCCGGGTAACCCCAATCGCTATGCTATCCCGGGCGCACCGGCGGCACAAGCCGCTTGCGTTGCTTCCCCCGATGGGGGTGACTACAATGGGAGTGCACGTGGAGGCATTCTCGTCCATGGCCGTCACCCTGGCCAGCTTTGTGGACTCCCTGACGCAGTCCGGCTTGATGACCGCCGAGGAGGTGCGGGCCTTCATCGGTGCGCTACCGCCGGGCCGGCGGCCCGCCACGGCGGCAGACTTGGCCCGCGAACTCTATCGGGCAGGCCGATTGACCAAGTACCAGTGCCAGGCCCTCTACCAGGGGAAGACCCGCATCCTGGTGCTGGGCAACTATGTCGTGTTGGACCGGCTGGGGCGGGGGGGCATGGCCCTGGTCTTCAAGGCCCAGCACCGCCGCATGCAGCGCATCGTGGCCCTAAAGGTCTTGCCGCCGGAGATGATCGATTCCGAAGAAGCGGTCCAGCGGTTCCAGCAGGAGGTCAAGGCGGTCGCCCGGCTCTCCCACCCCAACATCGTGACCGCCTACGACGCCGACGAGGCCAACGGCATCCACTTCCTGGTGATGGAATGCGTCGAGGGCGAAAACCTACTCACGCTGGTCCGCGAGTATGGGCCCTTTCCGCCGGGCAAAGCCATCGCTTGCATCCTCCAGGCGGCCCGCGGCCTGGAATACGCCCACCAGCAAGGGATCATCCACCGCGACATCAAGCCCTCGCACCTGCT
>JBBIQF010000528.1:0-4637 GCA_037442445.1 Planctomycetaceae bacterium | reverse complement strand
CCAGGGGGGGTGCGGGGTGCGGGCGCGGCGGGTGGTGGGGCGCAGCCGCGGGCCCCGCGGCGGCGTCTGCCGCGGCCTGGAAGTCACTCTCGAACTGGACGAGGAACGCTTCGTGGGCAGCGGCATGTATCTGTTCGCTTCCGTGCTGGAGCGGTTCCTGGGCTTGTACGTTTCGATCAATGCGTTTTCCAAACTGGTGGTAATCTCACGTAAAGGGGAAAGTTTGTGGCGATGGCCACCCCGTGCAGGCGAGACCGTGCTCCTGTAGCCCGCCGGCTGTTCGCCGAACCGAGCCGCTTCGATTTCTTCCAGGCGGTTCGGCTGCTGGAATGGCTGGCCCGCGACGAGGCCCGGCGAGGGGCCCGGCCGGCCTCCTATGCCGTGGGCGAGGACCACTCGCCGCACCACGAGGCGGTGCGGTTTCGGGCGGTCGCGGGGCTGGGGTTTCCGGCCGGGGCCATCGCGGCGTTGGCCCCACCTTCGGCCGAAGCGGAAGGCTTCCCGCAGCCCGCCGAAATGAGCGTCTCGGCCGTGGGGCTCACCGGGCCCAGCGGCGCGCTGCCGGCCCACTACACCGCGCTGGTGATCGAACGCATCCGCGCCAAGGACTTCACGCTGCGCGACTTCTTGGATCTGTTCCACCACCGCATCGTCTCCCTGTTCTACCGGGCATGGGAGAAGTACCGGTTCCCCATCGCCTACGAGCGGATCGAGCGGACCGGCCAGCCCGAGGAAGACCGCTTCACCCAGGCCTTGTATGCCTTGGTGGGCCTGGGCACGCCGGGGCTGCGGGGCCGGCTGAGCGTCGATGACGAGGCGGTGCTATTCTACGGTGGCTTTTACGCGCACTGGCCGCGCAACGCCCAGTCGCTGGAGCGCCTGCTGGCCGACTACTTCGAAGTGCCGGTCGAGGTGCGGCAGTTCCAGGGCGCCTGGCTCTACCTGGCCGAGGAGGACCAGTCGTCGCTTCCCGCGGCCGGGCATCCCGGGCGCAACCATTGCCTGGGGCGGAGCCTGCTGGCCGGCAGCCGCGTCTGGGACGTGGAGAACCGCTTCCGCATCCGGCTGGGGCCTTTGGGCTACGGCCAGTTCTGCCGCTTCCTGCCCTCGGGCGATGCGTTGCGCAAGCTGGCCGAGCTGACCCGGCTGTATGTCGGGCCGCCATTCGACTTCGATGTCCAACTGGTGCTGCGGGCCGATGAGGTTCCCTGGTGCCGCCTGGGCGACCGGGCCGATCCGCCCCGCCTGGGCTGGACCACCTGGGTCCGCGCCCGCCCGTTTACCCACGACGTTGACGACCCCGTTTTCACCCTGGAAGTGTGATCATGGTTCCCGTGAATCTCAAATCGCTGGTGGGGCGGCTGAACGACACGACCCGGCGGGCCCTGGAGGCCTCGGCCGGCCTGTGCCTGTCTCGAACCAACTACAACGTCGAGATCGAGCATTGGCTCCTCAAACTCGTGGAGGTCCCCAATAGCGACCTGGCCGCCGTGCTCCGCCACTACGGTATCGACGCGGGCCGGCTGTCGGCCGCTTTGACCCGGGTGATCGACCGCTTCAAGACCGGCAACGCCCGGCCGCCGGGGTTATCGCCCCACCTGGTCGATTGGATCCGCGAGGCCTGGGTGATCGCCTCGGTGGAGTTCGGGGCGCCGCGCATCCGCAGCGGGCATCTGTTGTGCGCCCTATTGGCCGACGACACACTGGCCCGCACCGCCCATGACGCCTCGCCCGAGTTCAGCAAGATCTCGCCCGATGGACTGCGCAAAGAGTTGCCCGGGCTGGTGGCCGAGACGGCCGAGGCCGAAGAAGCCCGCGCCGCCGCCCCCCCAGGTGCCGCTGTGCCCGCCGCACCCGGGGCGCCGGCCGGCCCGTCGCGCACCCCGGCGCTGGACCAGTTCACCATCGACCTGACCGACCGGGCCAGAAAAGGCCAGATCGACCCCGTGCTGGGCCGCGATGCCGAAATCCGCCAGATCATCGACATCCTCACCCGCCGCCGCCAGAACAACCCCATCCTCACCGGCGAGGCGGGCGTGGGCAAGACCGCCGTGGTCGAGGGTTTCGCCCTGCGCGTCGCCGCTGGCGACGTGCCCCCCGCCTTGAAAAACGTATCGGTGCGCGTCCTGGACCTGGGGTTGCTCCAGGCCGGCGCCGGGATCAAAGGCGAGTTCGAAAACCGCATCAAGTCGGTGATCGAAGAGGTGAAGGCCTCGCCCGTGCCCATCATCCTCTTCATCGACGAAGCGCACAACATGATCGGCGCCGGGGGGAGTGCAGGGCAGGGGGACGCGGCCAACCTGCTCAAGCCGGCCCTGGCCCGCGGCGAACTCCGCACCATCGCCGCCACCACCTGGGCCGAATACAAGAAGTATTTCGAGAAAGACGCGGCCCTTGCCCGCCGCTTCCAGGTCGTCAAGATCGAAGAACCCAGCGAGGAAAGCTGCGTGGAGATGATGCGCGGCCTGGTCGAAACCCTGGAAAAGCACCACCAGGTCCGCATCCTCGACGAGGCCCTGGTCGATGCCGTCCGGCTGTCGCACCGCTACATCTCGGGGCGCCAACTGCCCGACAAAGCCGTCAGCCTGCTGGATACGGCCTGCGCCCGGGTGGCCATCAGCCATACGGCCGTGCCCCCCGCCCTGGAAGATTGCCGCCGGCGCATCGCCCAGCTCGAAACCGCCTTGAACATCCTGCGGCGCGAGAACCTGGCCGGCGCCAACAACCAGGAACTCATCGACCAGACCGTCCAGGAGAAAGAGGCGGCCGAAGCCGAATGCGCCGCGCTCGAGAAGCGCTGGAAAGAGGAGGCGGAACTGGTGCAGCGCATCCGGCACATTCGCCGGCAACTGGAGACCGGGCTGGTCAAGCCGCCGGAGCCCGCCGCCGGCGCCCCGGCTGTAAGCGGCGCACCGTCCGACGGCGCGAAGGCCGCCAAGGCCGCTGCCCCCAAAG
Source organism: Planctomycetaceae bacterium (assembly GCA_037442445.1). Taxonomy (GTDB): domain Bacteria; phylum Planctomycetota; class Planctomycetia; order Pirellulales; family Thermoguttaceae; genus JANLFZ01. The sequence goes on along the minus strand of JBBIQF010000528.1, from coordinate 1,682 downwards.
TGCCGGTAGGGGCCGCGGCTGGTGCGGCCCCGGCTGCTGCCGCCGAAACCGCCACCGATACTGCGCTTGCCCCCGGTGCGCCCGCCGAACTCTCCCCCGAAGAGCGCGCCGCCTTGCGCGAGGAGATGGACAAGCTCTCCCGCCAGCTCAAGCAACTCCAAGGCGAAAAGCCCCTGATGCAGGTCTGCGTGGACGGCCAGGCCATCGCCGAAGTCGTCTCCAACTGGACCGGCATCCCCGTGGGCCGCATGGTCACCGACGAAATCCGCGCCGTGCTGTCGCTCAAGCAGCTCATGGAGGAACGGATCGTAGGCCAGTCGCACGCCCTGGAGGCCATCGCCCAGCGCATCCGCACCTCGCGGGCCAACCTGACCGACCCCCGCCGGCCTATCGGCGTGTTCCTGCTGGTCGGACCCAGCGGGGTGGGCAAGACCGAGACCGCCATCACCCTGGCCGACCTCCTCTACGGCGGCGACCAGAATATGACGGTCATCAACATGTCCGAGTTCAAAGAGGAACACAAAGTCTCGCTGCTGATGGGCTCGCCCCCCGGGTACGTGGGCTACGGCGAGGGCGGGGTGCTGACCGAGGCCGTCCGCCGCCGCCCCTACAGCGTGGTCCTGCTGGATGAGATGGAAAAGGCCCACCCCGGCGTACAGGACATCTTCTACCAGGTGTTCGACAAAGGGACGCTCCGCGACGGCGAAGGCCGCGACATCGACTTCAAGAACACCCTGATCCTCATGACCTCCAACGCCGGCACCGATGTCATCATGAAGCACTGCGCCGACCCCGAGACCACGCCCGACCCCGAAAAGCTCACCGAGCTGTTGTACCCGGAACTGCTCAAGACCTTCAAACCGGCGTTTCTGGGCCGGGTGACCGTGGTGCCCTATTACCCGCTGGGCGACGAGGCGATGCGGAACATCGTGGAACTGCAACTGGGGCGTATCCGGCGGCGGGTGGCGGAGAACCACAAGGCCGAGTTTCATTACGACCCGGAGTTGGTGGCGGCCATTGCCAGCCGGTGCACCGAGGTCTCCAGCGGCGCCCGCAATATCGACCACATCCTTACGCGGACGCTGTTGCCGGAGATGTCGGCCGAGTTCTTGGCCCGCATGGCCGAGGGCCTGCCCATCCGCGCGGTGCGCGTCTCGCTGGGCGCCGACGGCAAGTTCGCCTACACGTTTTCATGAATGCCCCATCCCGGGCGCGGGGCCGGGGACCGGGATCTTTGGCGAAAGGCTCGGGGCGCCGGGCACGATCGCTCTGCCGCGCCCACGGTTGTGTTTAGGGGCGGCCCGGAAGCCCGCCGTGCGCCAAGCTATGTGTTGGCGGGGCGTCCCCGGCAGGGGGAGCCGCGCCCGTAGCCACGCCCCGGTTCCCCGAGAAGCCTTGTCGCGGGGGGCGGCCGCCAAACTGTCCAGCAACCGCCGCCGCCGGGGCGCGTGCGGTTTTTTCAAGCAACTTCTGGCCGCCGGCTACGACAATAGGGTTAAACGCAGCCGGTCCTGCCGAGGACAACAAGCCATGGGCGTGCGGCCTGGCGGTCCTCGGGCCAAAGTGGTGCGGCCTGTTGCGCGACCCCCTGCCGCTTCGTTTCCCCATAACGTGAGGAGGTTTTCCCATGGCGTTCGATGCATTTCTGAAGATCGACGGGATTCCCGGCGAGAGCACCGACG
>JBBIQF010000527.1:0-4651 GCA_037442445.1 Planctomycetaceae bacterium | reverse complement strand
CAACATCGGCAGAAAGCCAGGTGCCAGGCGAGGGATCGAGCCAGCCCAGGGCGATTCCCAGCCCGGTGCCGGCTGCCCAGAGCAAAAGGCCGGCGCCCAGCGTAACCGGCCAGCCCCATACGCCCCCGGTTCGCTCGGGGCGGTGCTCCCCCACCGGCGGGCCAGCCCGCGGTGCGTCCCTGCCGCCCAGCCATTTCGGCAGGCGCAGCGGCTTGCCCGCCAGCTCCAGTGCGTCGGCCACGATGGGAACCCATACCCTGGCCAGCGCCAGCCCGGCCGCGATGAGCAGCAAAGCGGCGAAGTACCATTGCCCGCCGGCAAGCGCGATTTCGCCCACCCACAGGCCGCGGACCACCAAAGCGGCAAAGGTCAAGGCCGAAACGCCGAACCCGCACACCCCGATGACCTTGCTCAGCCGGTGCAACTGGGCATTCAGGGGCGTTTCCTCGCCCGGCGGTTCGGCGGCGGCGCGGGCGGTACAGCCGATCTCGGTGGCGTCGCCGACCGCCGTCACCCGCATCATCCCGTGCCCATCGACCACCACCGTGCCGCGAAGCACGCGGTGCGCCTCGTAGGTCAGGTCCGCCGCACCGCCAGAAGCCGAGGAACTGGCCGGCTGCTTCGCCACCGGATGCGATTCGCCCGTTAGCCGCGATTCGTCCACCTGGAGCGAGACGGCGGCCAGCACCTCGCCATCGGCCGGCACCTCCTCGCCGGCCCCCAACACCACGATGTCGCCCACCACCACGTCGCGCCGCGGCACCCGGGTAAAGACCCCATCGCGGATCACTTGTACCGGCACCTCGTCTTCCGACTTGCTCAGCAAGTCGAACTCCTTGGCCGCGCTGTACTCGTTCCAGAAGGCCAACCCGGTGGCCAGCAGGATCGCCACCACGATGCCTAGGCCCTCGAAGTATTTGCCATCCACGGCCCCCACCCCGATGGCGATCACCGCGGCGATCATCAGGATGCGGATCACCGGGTCGTCGAACTTCCGAAAATACAGCTTCCACCAGGGGTCCCGCTTGGGCGGCGTGAGGACATTCGCGCCGAAACGCTCCCGGCTGGCGAGGACCTCAGCGGCCGAAAGACCGCGAAAGCCGCTCGGCCGAGGGGCTTGATTCACCTCCGCGTGCGACATACAGGCGCCATCCAACTTGCCCGAAATGCCCGCCCAAAACCTTCCTTGCCTGTGGAAGGGCAGCCCGATCGATGCTCTCAGAAAATCTAAGTATAGCAGACGGCAGGAAAAGGCCGGCAGCCCGATTGGGCGCACGGGCTGGCTCGGTTTTCTTGCCGCAGCCGCTGGGTTGCCCGCGGCAAAGCGGAAGCCAACGGGCCTTGTGCGCGGCAAGACGCTTCGGCCGGTGCAGCGGCCGGGTGGAGCGGCAGGCCGGCCGGGGCAGTTCACCACGCGGCCCGGGCGAACGCCTCCAGGTCCTGGTAGTTGTGCCGCCACGTGGTGTACATGACACCGATGACGCGGCCGGCTTGCCGGGCGTCGGCCAGCCAACTCTGGATCGCGCTAACCGGGCCGTCGTAGTAACCGGCCAGCATCTGGGCATGTCCCCGCTGGGCGAAATGGCGCAGCGAATCCCGGCGCACTTTGGGATTCGAGTTCCAGTTCATGACGATGGCCTCCGGCGGCAGGCCCTCCCACGCCCCGTGCCAGGGGCCCTCGCCCCGTACCAGATAGTACTTCCCCTTTGGCCCGGCATTGTGGAACGGATCGAACATGTCGGACCAGACATAGATGGGTTTGCCGGGGTCCTCGGCCCGGGCCAGTTCCACACAGCGGCGCACATTCTCGGCCAGTAACTGGGCCGGCGTCTTGCCCGAGTTCTGGCAACTGGCGTCCCACCCTTGGACCCGGATCTCGTCGTGGCTGAGGAAATACCCGTCGGGCTTGAGGTGCTTGTGGACCTCGGCCAGATGCCAGCGGAGTATGTCGTACACCTTCGGTTCCGCCATGCAGCACATGACCTGGTCGCTGTGGATGATGGCGGTGTGATAGTAGCTGGCCAGCACGCGCTGCCCCGGCCGGATGCGGCCTTGCGGAAGCACTCGCACCGCAGGAACATCGTGCCACACGGAATACTGGCCCGGGTAAGGGTCGTTGCCCAGCTTGGGGTCGCGCAGCGGCTCGAAGTCCTTGCCTTCGACGAACGTGATCTTCCCGTCCTCGCTGGTCAGGCGCAACGGCGCCCCATCGCGGCGCACGAGATTGACGAAGCCGGCCGGCTCGATACGCACGTCGTCCCACCAGATGGTGCCTTCCCGGCCACCCCAGACCCCCACGTAGAAGTTCACCTGGCGGTTTTCCAGCGTGTTGAACGTCGCGTGGATGCGGCGCCAATCCTGGGTTTTTTCGACCCGGGGTTCGTAGAAATTGAGCACCTGCCCGCCCTTGCCCAGCACATTGATGCGTACCTGGCCGGCCGCCTCGAAGTCGCGGGTCTTCACCGCCACCGAGACGTGATAGTAGCGCCAGGGGAGCACGTCCAGCGTCTGGCACGCCCGGCCATTGCCGTAGGGCGAGCGCTGGCCGATCTGTTCCATGCGGAGCGACGATCGGCCTTCGAACTTCACCTGGTCGTCGCGGAACGAGACTTTGCCCGGCTCGTCGACGAAGTTCCAGCCGGCGGGCGTATGGCCGCGCCACTGCTCAAACCCGCCGTTGGCCAGGCGGAGCGACGTGTCGGCCGGCACGAGCTGCCCTTCTTGGGCCACGAACGGGGCATCGCGCACCGGCAGCCCCTCGGCCAGGTTCGGATCGCGGCTCAACAGGTCATTGGAATACCCGATGGGGCAGACGGCCGCCACACAGCGGATGCCCAACCGCCGGCACGCCTCGCGAAACCGGCGGACGTTGCTTACGTACCGCTCGGGCAGGATGTCCCAGCGAAGGAACTTGCTATCGGCCACCAGCACGCCGTTGTAGCCGGCCCGGGCCGCCCGCTCCAACAGGGCGATATCGGCCTCCACGTTCTTGTCGACCAGCAGGTTGGTCGCCAGATACAGCCAGCGGTGCTCCAAAGTGCCCGGGCTAGTCTCGCCCGCCTGCGACACCCCTCTTAACCCCAAGGCGAGCACTGCCGCAGCCAAGGCACATTGCAAGGTAAACCTTCGCATAGGGATGCTCCTTATGACCGCAGGGGAAAACACGTATTGGCCCCGGGTGCTCTGGCAGCCGGAGGTCGTCCAAGGGCGCCGGGCGCCTCGCCCCGGGGGGGCCGGGCTTGCTTCCCGGGGCTCGAAGAATCTTTCCTCCCGGGGCGGCAAGCTTCATTCCGGCGCCCCGAGAAACCCCTCGTGGAAGAACACGGGCTTGTAGCCGCGCTCCGTGACCCAGCGCAGTGCGGTATCCAGGCGGTCGAAGTGATCGGGAAGGTACCGCACATAGAAGGGCCAGAAATACTGCTCGTGGGTAAAAAGGTCCATGATTTCGGCCTGATTGGGGTCCTTGCCCGCGGCATCGAGCACGGCCGGGATTTTTTCCACCGGCACGTTGTTGCACACGATATCGATCTTGGAGAAGGTGATGCCGCTTTCGTAATCGACCCAGGCGTCGTGGCGCGATAGCCAGGCCGAGATCTCGTCGTTCAGACGGTAGTTGATATCCCAGCGGCCGTCCCACTTCTCGAAGTATCCGCTGAGCACGCGGATGCCGCGGGTGGCCAGGGGCTTGAGCGATTCCGGCCGCACCATGCCCCAATGGATCACCGTGGGCGGGGTGTACACCTCATCGCCGGCAAAGCGGCGGATTTCGGCGGCCACGCGGTCCAAGTCGGCCAGAAGCTTTTCCGGGGGGGCGTCCTGGTAGGGCCGATCCGGCTTGTCGGCCCGGGCGTGAAAGGCCAGTCGCAGCCAGTGGGCATTGTCGCGCCATTGCCCTTTGTACCGGTCCGGGAACTGCGGCAACGCGAAATCGTCGCCTGTGGTCCAGTAGATGTTCAGCACGAACTTGGTCCCGTACTTGCGGTGCAGTTCCCGCAGGCCGTTGAGGTAGAAACAATCGAAAAGCGAAGCATACTTCTTCTGGGCGATGTCGCGCAGAAAGAAGCTGTTATCGTCGATGGAAAACCGGTAGCGCGGAAAGCTGTGGCGGTCCCAGCGCACGCGAATCTCGTGCTTTTGGCCCGTCTCTGGGCATCGGGCCACGATCGCCGTGTCCCGCTCGCGCAGTATCACCTCGGCGTGGAAGCGATCGCCTTGGCACGCCGCCGGCTGGCCGTTGACCAGGACCTTGCCGGCCGGCGCCCGGCCTTCCACTCGGATTCGCAGCCCCCCGCTGACCGCCTCGCCGTGCCGCCGGTTGAGCACGGCACCATGGAAAGGTTCCTCGATGCGCACGGCGGCACCGGCCGATAGCGCACCCGTTGCCTCTGAAGCTGCCATAAGCGAGCCCACACTACCTGCCAGCGTGACGTGAAGGAAACGGCGTCGGGGTACAAGCGGGTTCATGGTGGTCCCCTTGAAAGCGATCCCAAAAGCCGATCGCGGCATGTGCCCAATCTACTGCGGTGGCTGGGCGCAGGTCAACCGGCGGCGGCGGCGTTCAGGCCCGCGCGGTTCTGGGGGCCAGCCCGATCACGCCGCCCTGGCACTCCTCCCGCGTCCCGCACCCACGATTCTGGGACCAGGCCCGCCG
>JBBIQF010000526.1:0-4652 GCA_037442445.1 Planctomycetaceae bacterium | reverse complement strand
TGTACCTCAAAGGGTTCCTGGAAGTGCCCAATCCCTGCCCGCCTTGCAACAACGGTAACGGATTTGCCGGCGATGCGGGGGATGCGGGACAGCCGGTCCCTGCCGGCGCTGCCAGCGGCAATGGGGCCACCCCGCCCGACCAACCGGGGGCCATAGGCACGGCGTATTTCCAGCGGCAGGCCGCTCTTGCGGCGGGCCGATCCGGACCGGAAGGGGCTAACCGGCCGCTCCGCTCCAAGGCCTCATCCGGCAGCACCGGGACGGGCCTCCCCGGCTTTGGCGGGCCGATCGGTTACGACACCGGCACCCCGTAGCCTCGGCGTTCTCACCGGAGACCGCCCGCCCCCCTACGGGCGAGCCGGCCATTTTCCCTCCACGGGATACCAAACGTAAGCTATATCCCCTAGGAGGAATCTTGCACGGGCGTGCCGGGCGGTGCGTCCCGCCAGGCCAGGCTGCGCACGGCCAACACGATGAGCAACGTTCTTCGCCTTGCAATCGTCGATCCCAACGACTCCACCCGCGAAGCGCTCAAGAGCATGCTTCTGGGCATGGACATGATCTGGCTGGAGGCCGAGTGCTCGCGCTACGAGTTTTTTGCCGACGTGGTGGCCCAGACCAACCCGGATATCGGCGTTGTGGCCGTGGATCGCGATCGCGACAAGGCCCTGGAGTTGGTGGCCCGCCTGGCCGAAACCTCGCCCGATTGCTCGGTGCTGGTCATCAGTTCCTCCAACGACGGGCAGTTGATCCTCCAGGCGATGCGGGCCGGGGCGAAAGAGTTCCTCACCCAGCCCGTGCGGATCGAAGACCTGCTGGCCGCCCTGGGGCGCATCAGCGAGCGGCGCTTCGGCAAGGGCGACAAGAAACCCCGCGGCAGCCTGGTGATTGCCGTGTGCGGGGCCATCGGCGGCGTGGGCACCACCAGTATCGCCGTCAACCTGGGCTGCGCCCTGGCCCGCGATACCAAGAATTCGGTGGCCCTGGTGGACCTCGACCTGGCCCTGGGCGATGCCGACGTGTTCCTCGACGCCATCCCCGACTATACCCTGGTCGATGTCGCCCAGAATGTTACCCGCCTGGACTTCTCCCTCCTGCGGCGCTCGCTGACCCGGCACTCCTCGGGGCTGTTCCTCTTGCCCCGGCCGGTGCAGTTGGAGGATGTCTCGCTGGTGACGCCCGAGGACGTGCAGCGGGTCATCGGCCTGATGAAAGCCACCTTTACCCACCTGGTGCTCGATCTCTCGAAGAGCTACAACCCCATCGATCTGTTGGCCCTGGAGATGGCCCACCACGTGCTCTTGGTCACGCAGCTCGATCTGCCCTGCCTGCGGAACGTCGTGCGCCTGATGATGTCCTTCTCCGAAATGAAAAACATCGCCGAGAAGGTCAAGATCGTCGTCAACCGCGTAGGGCTCGACCACGGGCATATCACCCTCAAAAAGGCTCGCGACACCATCGGCCGCGACATCTTCTGGCAACTGCCCAACGACTACCGCACCATGATCGAGGTCCGCAACAACGGGGTTCCGCTTCTGGAACATGCCCCCAAGGCGGCCATCACCCAGGCCATCGTCGGCTTGGCCGAGGCATTGACCAGCGACAAAGGCGATAGCGCCGAACAGGGCAAGTCGGGCTTCGGCCGGCTGCTAAGCTTCCTCTCGTCTAAGGGCAAAAGCGGCGGCTCCGGCTGACCCGAGCGCGCCGCCCTGCCCAAAAGGCTACGCGCCAAGCACCGAACGGCCGGGCCATCCCTCAGCCATTTCGGCAGACGCCTTCATCCGGTCTCACATCCAGAACTTCTCGCGGTTCGGGCTACTGGACCCCTCCAGTTCGCGAAGGAGTTCTTCGATGCTTTCGACCAGCGCGCGTACTTCGCTTTCCTCCACCTGGGTGCCGGGCCCTTGCAGAACCGCGCGGCGCAATTGCCGGGCAGAAAGAAGTGCGACGGCGACTGCGACTTCCCAGCGCCCTTTGCCGGTGAACGCTTGACGCAACCTCTCCAGTTGCTTTATCAGAGCCCGCAGCCGCCTCCGAAGCACGCGCAGCGATTCTGCGGACAGCAATTCGCTGGCCGCCTTGCGCACGGCCTCGATGACCGCAGACACGGGTTGCTGCACATCGGAGGGCTCTCTTTGGGGCCCGGCCTGAAGGCCGGCCTCGGAGTCCTGCAACAGCTCGCCCGGAATTTCGCGCGCGAGCGGGTAATAGTACTGCTCAGGCAAGACTTGACCCACCAGCAAGTCCGGCATGGTACGATAACCGCAACGCATCTCGGCACGTCCCAGGACGGCCATCTTGAGATCCACGGGGACGTGGTCGAACATCCCCCATCCCGCCGGTGCTTCAACGGGCTGGACGATCTCCTCGGGTTTGCCCCCGGGATTGACGACCTCGGACCGGTCCACGGCCACGTAAGCGGTAAACCGCGAGAGCACCCCGGCCGCAAGCGAAGTCGCGACGATCTGTTTGGCCAGGGCTTGTTGATCGCCGCTCAGGGCGCTGGCGTACAGGTCCTCCAACTCGCGGACCTTGGCACGCCCCCAAAGGCTTTTCAGCCCCCGGTGTGCGGTGGGCCGCGCGGCGGCGACCTGCTGCCATGCCTTTCCCGCCGCATCCACCGCGCGCACACAAAGCCCCAGCGACGCTACACCCGCCGGCACACGGCCGAACACCGTAATCGGTCGCTCCGCAAACACATCGGGCAAGCGCGAAGGCACCACGCTTTCCGCATCCCAGCCCCCGGCCGTCGGTTCCACGGACAGTCCGGTCAATACCGGGCGACCCAGGTTGCGGCACAAGAGGTCGGCCACGGCATCGAGCTGCGACTCGGACTCGACCAACTCGCACCAGCCACCCCCCTGGTCGGCCAGACGCCGCAGGAAGCCCGCGTTGACCGCCTGGTCGATACCCACGGTGAATACGCGGGGCAACTGCCCGCCGGCCGCCTGCGCCAGCGAACGGACGATCACGTCCTCGCCGGCCACCTGGCCATCCGTGACCAGCACCACAAGGCGATCTCGCCCCGTTGCGCTTTCGGCCAGCAACTCCACCGCCTTGACCAGGGCCGGCCCCATCTCGGTCCCTCCGCGGGCTTCCACCCCGCTGAGCCACTCCTGGGCCTGCCACCGAGCGCTAGTGGCCTGCACCAGCTCCGCGGTTCGTGGAAAGAACTCGCACCACGTGTCGAACGCCAGCACCACGAAGCGATCGTCTTCCGATAGGGTTTCGACCATCCGTGCCACGGCCCGCCGCGCCGCCACCATCTTCCACCCCTCCATGCTGCCCGAGCGGTCAAGCACGAACGCTACATCCCGCGGCCAGCCAGGGCGAAGGCTCTCGCCTGCCGGTGGTACAAGGACCAGTGCAAACGTCCCTGCCTCGCCCTCTTTGCCTGGAGTAAACATCAGCGACGTTTGGACGGCCTCGCCGCCGAGCGGATAGCGGAGGATGAAGTCGCGGTTCAGCCGTTCCCCGGGTTGAAGCCGCACCACCCACGGCGGACCGCCGCGCACAATCACGCTGTGGAGGCTGGAACGGATGCGGTCGGCCCAATCGTCCGCCCCTCCATCCAGCCCCGAGGCATCCAATTCCACTTCCAGCGACAGTTGCACCGGGTTCGGAAAACCCGGAAGCAACACGGGGGGCGTCACACGCGACGCATCGGGAACTTGATCGGTGTCCGGCCCCCACCCCGGCCCGACCTGGGGGCCGTCCAGCGGCACCCCCGGCACGTAGCGCGGAGCCACCACCAGCGGAAAGCGGAACTCCGCTTCGCCCCGAACAAACGGCACCATGCCCACCAGCGTCAGCTCCACGCTGACCGTCTCCTTGGGCGGGATGTTCCCCACGCGAAGATTGAACGTGCCGCTCCGCTCCTCCTCGGCAATCCCTCCGCGGTACCCCGATGCGATCGCCTCCAAATACTCGCGGCGCGCCTCTTCGCGGTCCTTCAGCACCCCCTCCACCACCCGATCGGCCACGTGCATCCGAAAGGACGTCACCGCCGCCCGGTCCGGTAGAGGAAAGATGTACGTGGCCTCCAGCGGTACTTCGAGCGAGTTGCGAAACGTCTGCCGCACCGTGACGTCAGCCAGCAACCCGGCCACATGGGCCCGCACGGCCAGCGCCACCAGGGGCAAACACCCCCGCTCGGTCTCCAAAGCCCCGAAGCCGGCCTTCTCAAGATCGGTCGGCTGGGCCACCGCGGCCTCGTCCAAGAGAGTTACAGCTCGAATCATACTCCGTCCCTTTGCGATGGGTGGTAACGGGAAATGCCAGTGACACGCGTCACTTCGGCGCCTTGTCTTCCTCCTTTGGCGGTACTTGGGCGGCGCTGGTGCCTGGCCCGCTGTCCGCCGACCGACGTGCGGCGGCGACCTTGGCCAACTCACCGCCGCCACCCGGCAAGTCTTTTTCTTCAAAAGATTCCGCAAAAAAAGCCTCTTCTCTGTTCCGGGGTAATCGCCGTAAGACATGGACCAGCCGGGCCAGTGCCGACTGGAGTTCCTCCAGGGCCTCCGCGGGAACCCTTTCCAGATCCAGCCCCTCGACCACTACCCGAATTCCCTGAGCGATCTGGAAAGAAACAGCCGGTTGCGCGGTGACCGCGGGGGGCATCCGCGGTTGCTCCACACTGGTCGGGACGCTTG
>JBBIQF010000525.1:0-4666 GCA_037442445.1 Planctomycetaceae bacterium | reverse complement strand
CACCATAGCGCCGCCACGACCACGATCCCCGCCACCATGGCCGCCAGGATCGCCCCCGCCGCCCTGCCGATCTTCACCCGCATACGGTTGCTCCCCTCCCTGGGCGGGCCGGTTAAACGTCGCACAGCCGCACGGCCTCTGCCAGGCTCTTGAGGGCATCGGCCCGCTTGGGAATGAACTCCTGCCCCACGTAGCCCGAATAGCCCGTAGCCGCGATGGCCTGCATGATCTTCCGGTAGTCCAGCGTTTGCGTGTCGTCGATCTCGTTGCGCCCCGGGTAGCCGCCGGTATGGTAATGGCCCCAGCACTCGTGGTGCTTCTGGATGTCGGCCAGCACGTCCTCCTTCATCATCGCCGCGTGGTAGATGTCGTACAGCACCTTCACCCGCGGCGAACCCACACGGTGCACGAGTTCCACGCACCACTTGGTGGAATCGGCCATATAGTCACGATGGTTGATGGAGTTGAGGAACTCCAGGCACACGGTGACTTTCTTCTTCTCGGCGTAGGGGGCGATCTGCTTCAAGGCCGCCACGCAGTTGGCCAGCCCCTCTTGGTCGTCCATCCCTTCGCGGTTGCCCGAGAAGGTGATGACGTTGGGGAACCCGGCCTCGGCCGCGGCATCGATGCTCTTGCGGATGCGGGCCAGGCACTCCTCGTGGTTCTCCTTGCGGTTGAGCCCCTTGGGGATGCTGTGGCTGTTGCACATGGCGCAGACGAGGCCGTGTTTCTTGAGCGTGGGCCACTGCTCGGGATTGACCAGCTCGATGGACCGCAAGCCCATCCGCGCGCAGGCGGCGGCGAACGCGTCCAGGCTCATCTTCTGTTTCTGCATGAAGCCCTGGTAGCACCACAGGCAGACGGACTGCTTGATGCGGCCCTTGAGTTCGGCGGTACCTGCGCCGGCCCAGGACGCCGCAAAGGCCCCCAGCGCCGCCGCACCGCGCAGCACTTCCCGCCGGGTCAACACCCCGCCTCGACCGTCCGAATTGAATGACCGCATACGACCCATTCCTTCACTAAAAACTTGTGAAAAACCGGCAAGCATTGACACCACGACCCGCGTCCGACGGCAGTCGGAATAAGGCCGTTATCCCTCCCTTGCGCGGCCCTAAGGTCCCCGCCTTCGATCCTACCTTCCAATGCTTTGAGACACAATCGCACGAACCAGCGACGATTGTGTCACGCCTACTCGTACTGGAGGGCGATGAGCAGGTTCAGCCGCGCGGCCCGCTCGGCCGGCACCAGCGCCGTAGCGATCACCAGCCCCAGGCCGATCACCACGCTGCCGGCCAGCACCCACGGATGGATCACGAACTCCACCGCGTACCCCAACAGCGGCACCATCGACTGCTTGATGAACCAGGCCGTCACCACGCCCGCCACGGTACCCGCCAACAGGGCCATCAGCCCCAAGATGATGGCCTGGCTGAGGATCATCTTGCGGACCTGGCGGCGGGTCATGGCCACGACCCGCAACAGGGCGATTTCGCGGGTCTGTTCCAGCACGTTCATGGTCAGGGTATTGGCCACGCCGAAGGCCGCGATCACGCAGCCCAACGCCAGCACGCCCCACAGGCTGTGCACCACGCCGGTCATTACGCCTTCCAATAGCGCGCTGAGCTCCGAGGCATTATGGAGCATCAGGCCCTGGGCCTTGGCCAGCGCTTCAAGCTGCCGGCCCACCTCTTCGCGCCGCTCGGGTGCCGCCGTGATGAGAAAGGCATCCACCCCTTCGACCGGCAGGATCTTGGCGGCCGAACGCCGCTCCAGATACACCACGCTGCCGCCCAAGGTATATTCGATGGCCGTGCCCGCCATGCGGAGTTGCCGCGGCCCTTCGCTGGTCTGAAGCGTAAACTCATCCCCCAGCTTCAGCCCCAGCCGGTTGGCCAGCACGGTGCCCAAGACCGCCTCGCCCTGAAACAAGCGGCGGCGGACCTCGTCGGGCGAACCCTGGGCCAGGTCCACCGGCAGGTTCGTGGGGTCGGTGAACTCGCGGATCACCACGGCCACCGAGGTATCCCCCACCTGCCCGCCCAAAAAGCGGATGGTATCGACATTCGTGATTCCCGGGATGCGGGCGATCTCGGGGCCCAGGCTTTCCGGCATGGGGACCGTCTGGCCCGTGGCCGGGTTGGCGAACATCGCCCGCAAGAAAAAGTCGCCCACCATGGTCCGGCGGTACCAGGTCCGCACGTCTTCGACATTGTTGATGATGGTGGTGCCCAGGCCGATACCTGTGGATACGGCGATGAACAGCACCCCGCCGGTCAGCCCCGCCCGCGCACTGCGGCGCAGGAGCTGGACGCATCCCAGCCGGCCCTCGGTGCCCAAAAGCGGGAAAAGCGCCGCTGCCAGGCGCGGCGCCACCGGCCGGAGCAACCCCGGAAACACCGGCACCCACGCCACGGTGAACACGATGCCCGACGGAATGGACCACACCGCCGGAAACCACCCCACGATACAGCCCACCAGCACCAGCCCCCCCGTGAGGCACAGGGCCAGACTGGTCCAGATGATCCAGGGCGAAACGTCGGCCCGATCCACGCTGACCACCGGCCGGATGCCCTCCAACGGCGGAATCCGGGCCGCGATCCGCATGGGCACATACGCAGCCGCCAGCGAGACCAGCGGCCCCACCAGGGCTGCCAGCACGAACGGGCCGGCCGAAAACCGCAAAGGCGGCGGCTCGGCCCCTTGCGCTTGGGCGATAGCCCCCAGAATGAACTCCGCGCCGAAAGGCCCCAACACGCTCCCCAACGCCGTACCCAATAGCCCCATCGCCAGCGCCTCGCCAAGCACCATGCGGGCAAGTTGCCCGCGCGTCGCCCCGATGGCCCGCAAAATGGCAAGCTGCCGCCGCCGCTCGCTCAGGTTCATCAAAAACGTGTTCAAAATGATGAACACGCCAAGGATGACCACCAGGGCCGAGCCGAAGTTCAAACCGTGCTCGGCCATTTCCAGCGCGCTGCGGGGCACCCGGCTGCGGGCTGCGGGCGGCCGAACCGTCAGCCCTTCCGGCAGACGCGAGGCCACCGCGCTTTGCACCGCCTCGACATCCGCCCCTTGCGCCACACGCAGGCTGATGGTGTTGATCCGGTCCCGGAGATTGAACCACCGCTGCGCCACCGGCAGCGGCAAAAACACCGTCCCCGCCTGGCTGAAACCCGCCGCGCCTCGCGGCGCCAGCAATCCCACCACCGGCACCGAGCGGACGTACGGCCGAGCCTTCACCCGAATGCGCACCTCCTGGCCCGGCCCGATCCCCAGCGCACGCGCCAGCCCCGTGTCCAACAGCGCCGCCGGTTCATCGGCCAAGTACTGCCCCGTGGCGAGATCCGCATCCCGGATCTCGGCATCGCGGGCAGGATCGATCCCCATGACGATCACCCGCACCTGCGCCCCCTCGTGTAGCAGCGTGGTCAGACTCTGCCAGGCAGGAACCGCCACCGCCACCCCAGGCACCCGCTCCACCTCGGCCAGCACCGAGGAGGGAAAACTGCTGCCATCGACGGCGGCCACCTCCAGGTCGGCCCGGCCCGCCATCGTCTTGTACATGTCCTCATAGGCCCGGTGCGCGTTGTCGATCGCCAGGCTGACCGAGAGCACGGCCGAGACGCCAATCACGATGCTCAACAGCGTGAGCACGGCCCGGCCGGGGCGCTGGCGCACCTCGTTCCACACCAGCCGGGCCAGGATCATGGCACCGGCTCCGTGCGGAGTTCGCGCAGCGAGGCCTTCGACGAGAGGTCCAGGTCGCTCTGGATCAGCCCGTCCCGCAACCGGATCACCCGATTCGCGTGCGCCGCCACCTCCACATCGTGCGTGACCATCACGATCGTCTGCCCCTCGCGCTCCACCAGGCGCCGCAAGATGGTGGTCACCTGGTGCCCGTTAGCGCTATCCAGGTTGCCCGTCGGCTCGTCGGCCAACAGCAGCGCCGGCCGGATGACCAGCGCCCGTGCAATCGCCACCCGCTGCTGCTCGCCCCCCGACATCGTACTGGGCAGATGGTGCCGCCGGTGGCTCACCCCCACTAATCCCAGCATCTCCACAGCCCGGGCACGTGCCTCGGCCATCGGCACGCCATCCAGCTCCAAGGGCAAAGCCACGTTCTCCTCGGCCGTCAACGTCGGCAGCAGATTGAACGACTGGAAGATGAAGCCGATCCGCTGCCGCCGAAACCGCGACCGCTGGTCATCGTCCATCGATGCCAGATCGGTCCCTTCCAACAGCACCCTCCCCTGCGTCGGCACATCCACCCCGCCCAGCAAGTGCAAAAGCGTGCTCTTGCCCGAACCCGAAGGCCCCATGATGGCCAGAAACTCGCCCCGGCTCACTTTCAGGCTAATGCCCCGCAGCGCTTCGACCGCGGCCTCCCCCTCGCCATACGTCTTCCACAAGTTCTGGGCTTCTAAGAGGCACATGCCGAAATGCTCCGGGGAATCTCACGATCCCGTGTGCAACTCAGCATACCAGCCGGCAAGGCATTGCGGAACGCTACCCCTACGCAAGTGGGGAACTAAAATCGGCATCGGCCCCCAAAAACCCTCTCAAATTGCCCAAACCGCTCAACTTTCCTGCCCCTCTTCCTCCCCCGACGGACACAAATGGGCTGCCGGAAGCTCCGCCGGGGCCCCCAACCGGACCTCGCCCCCCCCCC
>JBBIQF010000524.1:0-4680 GCA_037442445.1 Planctomycetaceae bacterium | reverse complement strand
CACAAGCGGGCCCGGATTGTGCTCTTGCGGGCTGCACGGGGGACGGGTCGTGCCCTCGGTGGCCCTGAGGCGGTTCCGTTGTGGGCAAGCGTTTTGGGACGGCCGGGGCGCGCATCCGGAGGTGCTGCCGGGGGTAGGGGTTACGGTGCCCAGACCTAAGAACCCTTTGGACCCCCAACAGGGGACAAGCGCGCCCCAGGGCCCCGGGCGCATCCCTCTAGGGTCTTCTATGGAGCGCCCGGCGCCGCTGGAGGGCCACGCGCCGTGGTGGCCGGGGCGTCGCCTGTTGGCCTCGCGGGCCCAGCGTGTTCCTCCCCGCTTGGAGCCCCCCTGGCCACCGGATGGGCGCATGGGCCCGGGGCTCGGGCCGGCTACAATTCTGCCAAGGGCGTGCTAGAATGGCCCCCCGCACTTTCCGCCTGCCTGCCGGCAGGCATGGCCGCACGACGCGGCGCCATCCCAAGCAGGAGCACGTATGACCACTTCGCCCTTTGTCCATCTGCATTGCCATAGCCATTACAGCTTGTTGGACGGCGCGGGCACGATCGATCGGCTCATCGAGCGTGCTAAGGACCTGGGGATGACGGCCCTGGCCCTGACCGACCACGGCAACCTCTACGGGGCGCTGGAGTTCTACCAGAAGGCCCAGGCGGCGGGCATCAAGCCTATCGTGGGGTACGAGGCCTACGTGGCCCCCGGCAGCCGTTTCGACCGCGACGCCGGCAGCATGAAGGAGGCCAGCTTCCATCTGACCCTCTTGGCCGAGAACCGCACCGGCTTCCAGAACCTGCTCAAGCTGGCCAGCACCGCGTTCCTGGACGGTTTCTACTTCCGGCCGCGGATCGACAAGAAGGTGCTCCAGCAGCACGCCGAGGGGCTGATCTGCTTGAGCGGCTGCGCATCGAGCGAGTTCAGCCGGGCCCTGGCCGAAGGAGGCGACCGGGGCTTGGCCCGCGCGCTGGAGATCGCCGATTGGTTCCGCTCGGTCTTTGGCGACCGGTATTACATCGAAATCCAGAACAACGGGCTGGAGGTGCAGCGGATCACCCTGCCCGGGGCGGTGGAGGTGGCCCGGCGACTGAACCTGCCCCTGGTGGCCACCAGCGACGTGCATTACGTGCTGCCCGAGGAGGCCGAGGCCCAGGACGTGCTGTTGTGCATCAACACGGGCAAGTTCCGCACCGATACCAAGCGGATGCGCATGGAAAGCCGCGAGTTCTACCTCCGCAGCCCGGAGGAGATGTACCGCGTGTTCTCTGGCCTGGAACACGCCGTGCGGCGGAGCCAGGAGATTGCCGACCGGGTGGACATCCGCCTGGAACTGGGGCAGCGGCACTTTCCGATCTATACGCCGCCGGAAGGCAAGTCGCCGGAAGAGTTCCTCCGCGAGCTGTGCCTGGCCGGCCTCAAAGAGCGGTACCAGAACAATCCCAAGCGCATGGTCGATGGCCAACTGGCGCCGGCAGTGCGGGAGCGCCTGGAGCGCGAGCTTTCGGTGATCAACAAGCTGGGGTTCGCCAACTACTTTCTCATCGTCTGGGATTTCGTGCATTACGCCCGCAGCCGGGGGATCGAGGCCACAGCCCGGGGCTCCGGCGTGGGGTCGCTGGTGGCCTATGCCCTGTACCTGAGCCACGTGTGCCCGCTGGAGTACGACCTGCTGTTCGAGCGGTTCCTGGACGAGAACCGCAAGGAGGCCCCGGACATCGACATCGACTTTTGCCAGGAGCGGCGGGGCGAGGTCATCCAATACGTCAAGGAGAAGTACGGGCACGAGAACGTGGCGCAGATCGGCACGTTCAACACGCTGGGGGCGCGGGCGGCCATCCGCGACGTGGGCCGCGCCTTAGGGCTTCCCATCCCCCGCGTGGATGCGGTGGTGGCCATGGTCCCCGACCAGCTCCATATCACCCTGCGCGACGCCCTCCAGAAAAGCGCCGACCTCCGCCGGGCCTACGATACCGATGGCGAGGTCCGCGAACTTTTGGACCTGGCGATGGCGGTCGAAGGCCTGGCCCGCAACGCCGGCACCCACGCCGCCGCCGTGGTCATCGCCGACCGCCCCCTGGTCGAGTACGTCCCTGTGCAGCGCCTACCCAACAAGGACGAAGTGATCACCCAGTGGGCCATGGGCGACGTGGAAAAGGCCGGCCTGCTGAAGATGGATTTCCTGGGCCTGCGGAACCTCACCATCCTCTCGAAGGTCGTGCGCCTGATCCGCCAGACCACCGGCCAGGATATCAACCCCTATGCGTTTCCCCTGGACGATCCCGAGACCTTCGCGCTGTTGGCCCGGGGCGAGACCAAGGGCGTCTTCCAGCTCGAAAGCGGCGGCATCCGCGACCTGTTGCAGCGGATGAAGCCCACCCACTTCCGCGATATCATCGCCACCAATGCGCTCTACCGGCCGGGCCCGCTCGAAGGCGGCATGGTGGATGACTACATCCACATCAAGCACGGCCGAAAAAAGGCCGAATACAAGCACCCCGTGATGCGGGAAATCCTGGAAGAGACCTACGGGGTGATGTGCTACCAGGAGCAGGTGATGCGGATTCTGAACCGCCTGGGCGGCATCAAGCTGGCCAGCGCCTACACCTGCATCAAGGCCATCAGCAAGAAAAAGCTCCCCATCATCGAGAAGTTCCGGGGCGAGTTCGTCGAAGGCGCCCAGGCCCAGGGCCTTTCCAAGGCCGAGGCCGAGGAGGTCTTCGACCTGATCGAGAAGTTTGCGGGGTACGGATTCAACAAGTCGCACAGCACGGCCTATGCGCTGGTGGCGTACATGACGGCGTACTTGAAGGCGCACTGGCCGGTGGAGTTCATGGCCGCCCTGCTGTCCAGCGACATCCCCTCGCGGAACTTCAAGACCAAGGACGCGCTGGTCGAGCACCTGGAAGACTGCCGGCGCATGGGCATCGAACTCGTGCCGCCGGACGTGAACCGCTCGCAGGCGGAGTTCTCGGTGGAGGGGGGGAAGATCGTGTTCGGGCTGGCGGCGATCAAGGGGTGCGGGGGTGCGGCGGCCGAGGCCATCGTCGCCGCCCGCGCCCGCGGCGGGCCCTTCAAGAGCCTCTTCGACTTCTGCGCCCGGCTGGATGCCGCGGCGGTCAACCGGGCAACCATCGAGTCGCTCATCAAGGCCGGGGCCTTCGACGCGCTGGGGGGCCACCGGGCCCAATGGTTTGCGGTGATCGACAAGGCCATGCAGTCCGGGGCCCAGGCGGCGGCCGACCGCCGCGCCGGCCAGCGAAGCCTCTTCGGCGAGGACGACGAGATGCCGGGCGACGCCGCGGCCACCCTGCCCACCGTCCCCCGATGGACCGAACGCGAAAAACTGGCCTACGAAAAAGAAGTGCTGGGCTTCTACCTGAGCAGCCATCCCCTGGCCGAATACGGCGAATTGCTGGACACGTACACCTCGCACACCACGGTCGAGGCCGCTGGCCTGCCCCACCGCAGCGAGGTGCTGTTGGGCGGCATTCTTTCGGCCATCAAGATCGCCCACATCAAGAACGCCAAACCCGGCGCACCCACCAAGTACGCCATGTTCGACCTGGAGGACATGCAGGGCATCATACGCTGCATCCTCTGGCCGGAACCGTTCTTGCACTGCGGCCACCTGGTCCAGCCCGATGCCGTCGTGGCGGCGCAGGGGACGATCGAGAAGCGGGCCGGCTCCGACGACGCCGTGCTCATCGTCAACCAACTGCTGCCCATCGACGAGCTTCCCCAGCGGCTTACCCGCGGCGTGGTGGTCCGCCTGTCGGAGACCAGCCACGGCCTGGCTGCGGTGGAAAAACTGCATGAGATACTGCGCGGATATCCGGGCAATTGCGAGGTGCAACTGGTGCTCTACCTGGCCGACGGCAGCCGCGTCACCTGCGTGTGCGACGACTTCCGGGTGGAAGCCAACCCGGAGATGCGGTCCCGCGTGGAGGAACTCTTGGGGCCGGGGAACCTGCGGATGGTGGCTGCCCTGCCCAGCCCGGCGGGGCCAGCGCGGGTCAACGGGCGCAACAACGGGCGGGCCAACGGCCGCCCCGCCCGCCGGCCGTGACCCGCCTGCCCGTAAGGAAGGCCGCCACCCGACGCTCCCGCACCGGCACGGCTAGCCGAAGGCGGCATCGGATCGCCGAGTACCGCCTGAACGCCGTCCGGCGTCCGAGGTTCGAGTATTAAAACGTCCGGCCGGCAGCCCGCTCGACGAGGGCCTTCCCCCCAGCGGATGGGAACCCCAGGCGATCCCGGCCACCGTGGTATAATCCATTGGAGGCATTCGGCGGCGGGGCAGTTGGCACGGTTTTTCCCCAATACGACTGGGTTGAATATCCCTTGGCAGGCGTATCCACTGGGCTTCTGGGACGTTTGAAGTGGCTCGCGCAAGGGCCATCGCACTGGTGTCTTGCGCGGTGGTCCGGCCTGTTGGATCGCATTGGCCAGTTGGAGCCTGGGCTGCGGTCCCTGAGCGACCATGAAATCCGCAAGCGGAGCCTGTCGCTGCGGTACCGGGCCCGCAGCGGCGAGCCTTTGGGGCGGTTGCTGCCCGAAGCCTTTGCCCTGGTTCGCGAGGCCGCCCGGCGGACCCTCGATATGCGGCATTACGATGTCCAGGTGCTGGGCGGCATCGCCTTGTTCCACCGTTCGATCATCGAGATGCAGACGGGCGAAGGCAAGTCCTTG
>JBBIQF010000523.1:0-4685 GCA_037442445.1 Planctomycetaceae bacterium | reverse complement strand
ACCATGTCTTGGCCGGCCCAGCGGGCGAAATGGCGAACCATCGGTCCCTGGGCCGTGGCAATCAGCCTGGCCCCGGTCAGATTGACCCCCTGCCGGCTCCGCACCAGGCCGGGTTGGACCACCCGGCAGGCCGCAAAACCGGGGCCCACCGATTCGACCACCAAACTCACGGTGCCGTCGGCCAGCATCACCCGGTCGCCCGGGGCCAGTTCGCCGACCAGCGGCTCGTAGGTCGTAACCAGCTCGTCGGGGCCCTGGGGATCGGCGCGCACAAAGCGGACCGTCTGCCCGGCCGCCAGTTGCCGCTGGCCCCCGGGCAGTTCGCCCAGGCGGATTTTGGGGCCGGCCAGATCGACCAGCACGCCCACCGGCTGGCCCAGGCGGCGGCTCACTCCGCGGATGGCCTCCAGCCGAGCCTGGTGCTGCGCCTGGTCGCCGTGGGCGGTGTTGAGGCGGAGGACATCGACGCCGGCCTCGAGCAACTGGGCAAGCATGGACTCGCTTTCGCAGGCCGGGCCCACGGTGGCCACGATCTTGGTCTGCGATGGCCGCCAGGGGCGTGGTGCAAGGGGTTGGCTCATAGTCGGGTCATGGCTGCGTGTGAAGGCCGGCCGGCTCCGTGGGGATTTCCGGCAGCGTCTCGGGCGTCATGCCGGCATCCTTGCCATCGGCAGCGGCCTTGACCGCCGGGTTGGCGGTTCCCCCCTCCCCCGGCTTGCTCAGCAGATAGTCGCGGGGCGTGTGTGCGTGGACGGGCAGATCGGGCGAAGGCAACTTCTTCCACTGCACGCGATTGAACATCGGCAGGATTTCGCGCTGCGGGCCCCAATAGGCCACCCATGCCTCGAACGTCTGCGGGGCCGGCCGCCATTCCGGTTGTGCCGGCGCAACACTCCAGAACGTGCCGAAGCCCTCGTAGAAGTTCCGCTCGCCATTCCACAAGACCATCTCGTACGGCTCCTTGCCGGCAGTGCCGGTCTGCTCGATGAGTGGCCCGCGGGCGCTGCCCACCAGGATGCTGCTTACGCAGTTGATGGCCAGCGGCAAAGCGTAAGGCGCCGACTCGCTTTGCCGGAGCTGGCACAGCCCGCCGCGCACGACGGCCGTCAGGTGCTGAAGCTCCAGGCGCATGCCGTCCCCCGCGAGCGGTGCCCGGTCGCCGCCGTCGGCCACCAGCAGCCGCTCCGTGGTGACCAATAGCCCATTGTTCCAGGTCAGTTGGAAAGGCCGCAGCCAATGGTTGCGGACCAGCACGGCTTCGCCGCGGACGATGCAGTCGGTCAAGCTGAGGGTGGCCCAGGCCAACGGCGGTTCGCTCCCCGGGGGCATGGGGATCTCCATGCCGGCCGGGCTCCGCAAGCGGAAGAAGGCCACCTCTTGATGGAACGCCGTGCGGTCGTCGGCCGCGTTGCGGATCGAAAGAACCGACTTCTCCAGGCGGACCGACTCCCCCTGCTGGAGTTCGAACAGCGACCAGGAGTCGGCCAAGAGTTCCCGGGGAATCTCCAGTTCCACCCCCACTTGCACGAGTGTCAACTGGCTGGCGGCCAGGGTGATCATGGCCCGCGGGTAAAGCGCCGGATCGGGGTCCGAAGGCCGGAAGAGGATCACAGGGTGGTAATCGGCCCCGGCACGGAGCGTAAGCTTGAGGTTGTTGAGGGTGATGGGCCGTTCCTCGCGCACGCCGTTATAGCGCAGTTCGATGACGCTGCCACTGGTGGCCTGGGCACATGCGGCGCTGAGTGTCGCAAAGCGGTTGGGGGCGGTGCCCACGCCATCGACCACGAGGACGCCGGGACTGGGAGGCGTCAGATCGGCGGGCCGGCCGGGCGCCGCCCCCGGGCTGGCGGTACCCGCTTCGGCTGGCATGGGCTGCGCTGAAGGCGGTTTCTCGGCCAGCGACTGGCCCGAGGCCGGCTTTGCTGCGGAAGCGGTTTGCGCGGGCTGGCCCGGGACCGACGAAGCGCCCGGCTTGGGCGCCGGCCCTTCGGCACCCGGGGATGCCGCGCCCGATGGGGCAGGGGAACTGGATACGGCCGGCGCCGTGCCGGGGCCTTGGGCGCCGGCCGAAGAGGTCACCCCGGCCTTCGCGGTGCCGGCCGGCTCGGCAAGCGGCGACGCGGGCTTGTTGTCCTCCTCTGGCGTGGAGGGGGCATTCGCCGCTTCCTCCTCGGCGATCCACTCTTCCGGCGGTACCAAAGGCTCCTCGGCTTGGGCCGCCGGCTCGGCCACTTCCGGGCGTGCCACGACCGGCCGAGCCGCCGGAAGCACCCCGTACGGCGAAGACCACAACAGGTCCAACAGCACTACGACGGCCAACAGGAGCACCACCGGCACCATCCACGGCAGGTGGCGGTGCAGGGAAGACACCGGTGGCGGGCGCCGGGCCCACATGCCGGGGGTCAAACCCAGCGGGTGCAGGCCTACTTGTTCGGCCAGGCGCAGGAGGGCATCGGTCAGTTCCGCGGCTGATTGGAACCGCCGCCGCGGGTCCTTGGCCATCATCCGCCGCAACAGCCGCGACACTTCTTCCGGCAGATCGGGGCGGAAGCGGCGGACATCCGGGGGGTTCTCGGCCTGGTGTTGCAATAGTTTCTGAAGCACCGTCCCTTCGGGAAACGGCGGCTGGCCAGCCAGCATATAAAACAACGTGCAACCCAGCGAGTAGATATCGCTCCGCACATCGGCCGTGCGGGGATCCCGGGCCTGCTCGGGCGAAATGTAGTCGAAGGTGCCCAGGGTAACGCCGCTGGCCGTCAGATCGCCCGCCGCACTGGGCCGCTGGACGCGGGCCAGCCCCATGTCGATGAGCTTCACGCGCCCCTCGCTGGTGATGAGCACGTTAGACGGTTTGATGTCGCGGTGCACCACGTTCCGCTCGGCGGCGTGGGCCAGAGCTTCGGTCACTTGAAGGGTGTAGGAGAGGGCCTCGGCCAGGGGCAGGCCCCCTTGCTGCTCGACCCGGGCGCGGAGGTTCTGCCCTTCGATGAACTCGAAGACGATGTACGGCAGGCCCTCCTCCTCGCCCACGTGGTACACCTGCACGATGTTCTCGTGGTTGAGCCGGGCCGCCGAAAGGGCCTCGTTGCGGAACCGCAGCAGGGTCTCGGCGTCGGCGGCTTGCTCGCGGGAGAGGACCTTGACGGCCACGATGCGGTCGAGATTGAGATCGCGGGCCCGGTACACCCGGCCCATGGCCCCGCCCCCCACACACTCTAACAGCTCGAAGCAACCCAGCCGGCTGCCAGGCCCCACGCGCGGCAGGGCCGGCGCGGCGGTATCCAGCGGCTCGACCGGCATGGGGCCGCGGCCGGAAATGACCGTGGGCTGGTCTTCGGCCGAGGGGGCCGCAGCCGCGGCCGGCAGCGAAGCGCTGCCGCTGGAACTTCCTGGCACTTTTCGGCCCGAGGAGGACTGCATACAGCCAGACACCTGCTGTGCCATGCGGCGCGGACCCTCGCGCCGGATTGCTGCCCGCTTGTTTGCCCGCCGCCTGGGCCGGCGCCCAAAGACGGGCCGCGGCCCGCAACCCACCTTCAGGCACCCAAGCCGGGGACCCCGCGGGCCCCTAATCGTGATTATAATCGGCCGGTGGCTTTCCACCAACGGCGGCCGGCTTATAATGCGTGCAGTTTTTCCCCAATCGCTTGGATCACTTCGAGGTTCGTGCCATGCACCGAATACAACGTCGGCAGTTCCTGGCGGCCGGTGCGGCCGGGGTGGCCCTGGCCGGCGCCTTCGCCCCACACGCCCATGCCGCCGAGGCCCGCGGCGCACCCTCGGCCGAAAAGCTGGGGTGGCGCCTGGGCTGCCAGGCCTACAGCTTCAACCGCTTCACTTTCTTCGAAGCCGTGGACAAGAACGCCTCGCTGGGCCTGAAGTACCTGGAGATGTACCCCGGCCAGCGGCTTTCGCCCGAACAGCCGGATGTGCGCGTCGGCCATGACATGCCGGCCGAGGCCCGCCAGGCCGCCAAACAGAAGCTCGCCCAGGCCAACACCCGATTGGTGTGCTACGGCGTCGTCGGCCTATCGAAGGACGAGAAAGCGTCGCGCAAGGTGTTCGACTTCGCCAAGGAAATGGGCATCGAAGTGATCGTCTCCGAACCGCCGGAAGACGCCTTCGACACCATCGAGCGCCTGTGCGAAGAGTACGGCATCTCCGTGGCGCTGCACAATCACCCCAAACCTACGCGGTACTGGAACCCCGATACCGTGCTGGCCGCCTGCAAAGGGCGGAGCAAGCGGGTCGGGGCCTGCGCCGACACCGGCCACTGGATGCGGTCCGACATCAAACCCCTGGACGCCATCCGCAAGCTCCAGGGGCGGATCATCTCGTTCCACTTCAAGGATTTGAACGATTTTGGCCGGCAGGCCCACGACGTGCCGTGGGGGACGGGAAAGGCGGAGGTCCGCGAGATTCTGAAGGAGGTCCATCGCCAGGGGCTGCGGGCGCCGTTCTCCATCGAGTACGAGTACAACTGGGAGAACTCGCTACCCGAGATCGCCCAGTGCGTGGCGTATTTCGAAAAGATGGCGGCCGAATTGGCCGGCACGTAGCCTGCCGCGGGGCTTCGCCCCTGTACCGCTGCCCCCGAGCCGGGCCCACGAGCCGGGCCCACGAGCCGGGCCCGTAAGGGCCCGGTGTGGCCGGCATCCGCCAACAGCGTAAGGGCCCGATGCAGC
>JBBIQF010000522.1:0-4692 GCA_037442445.1 Planctomycetaceae bacterium | reverse complement strand
CGGCCCGTAGGCCCGGCGTTTACGCCGGGTCGGATTGGGGGCATCTGCTCGATAGTTTTCCCAATCTACAGACAGCTCATCGTTGTCAGGCCCGTTTACGGGGCTCCTCACACCATCGCCAGGGCGATGGGCGGGTGGCCGCGGCGCCGTTACGGTGTAAAATCTCGACGATCCCAGGAGCCCCCTCAAGGGGGCTGACCCGCCTGACGGCAGGCAAGAGGGCAACACGAAATCGAAACTCTAGGGCGACGAACCCGGCCTGAAGCCCGGGCCTACTGGCCGCCTATCGGCGGCAAGGCCCGTAAACGGGCCTGCCCTACGCGTGGCAAGCGCGCCTTCTTCCTATCAGGCTTGGCTCCGAGGGGCTAAGACGAATCTTTGAGATAGGCTCTCATGCCGCTTGCCCGGCAGCGGCGGGCTGAAGGCCGGGCCAGCGGCGGGCGTGCCGCCGTGCTTGGGCCGTGCGATTGAAATACCCCTGCGGCTTTTCTTCCGCGGCAAACCGGCGGCCGGACAAGCCTAGGGCAGCACCGCGCGGATGGCGTTGCGGACCGGCTGGCCGGGGTAATACACCTTGGCCCGAATCACCGCAGGGGCCGGATATACCGCGGCAGGTACCACGACGGGGACCGGCGCGGGTACGGCCACCGGAACCGCCACGCGGCCCGCAACCACCGTGCCGGGATACGCCACAATGGTCGGCGCCGGTCCGGGCACCACAGGCTGCACCACCACGGGAGCCGTGGGCCAATAATGGTAAACCACCCGTGCGGGGGAGGCTCTTACAGTCACCGCGGGCGGAACCACGCCCACCACCGGCGTGGCCACGTACGTGACCTGCCCCCACGCGGTCGAAGCTGCCAGCAGCACCACTAAAGCGATTGCCGTAACCAACGGTAGCTTCATGGGTTATGCTCCTCCGAGGGAACTGGGAAAAGTCGGGGACTGCCCCGGACCCGTGGCAACAAATGCGGAGATTGCGCCGCGGTTGTCTTCTGCATTAAGGCTACGTCGCGAACGCGGTTCGGACAACCCAACAGGCGTGCGGGCCGATGGTGCTGGGTTTTGCCTGGCACGCCTCTGGATTCGCCTTGACGGGGTGGGGGGAAAAACGCACAATTCGCGGCCCGATGGGGCTGCATGAGCCGGCCGGCGACGGCGGTCTTGTGCGGCCTCGAGGGTGGCCGAGTCCCTGCGGTTTCGGTCCATCGGCCAAAGGCAAGGAGGCCTTTGCGGATGCGACTTCTTCCGGGCGCCGGAAGCCCGATCAGTCTGCGCGCCCTGTTGCCGGAGGCGGCAATTCAGGGTGCCGAGGATATTGTGGTCGATGCCTGCGTGGCCGAGGTGTCCCAGGTCCGCCCCGGCAGCGTCTTCGTGGCGGTGGGCGGAGCGGGCCGGCGTGGGCCGCTCATCGCCGAGGCCGTCCGTCGCGGTTGCACCGCCGTGCTGACCGACGAGCCCCTTTGCCCGGTGGGTGTGCCTGTGTGCCGGGTTTCCGATACCCGGTCGGCCTACGCCCGGCTCTGTCATGCCCTGGCGGGGAACCCCGGGCGAAAGCTGAAGGTGGTGGCCATCTCCGGCGGGCGGGGCAAACGCACCACCGCCTGCCTCGTGGCCGGGGTGCTTCATGCGGCCGGCTGCCGCCTGGGAATGCTGGGCAGTTTGGGCTGTTTGGATGGCCGGAAGGTTTCCCACCTGGCCGATTTTCCCCCCCGGCCCGACAAGACCGCCACGCTGCTGGCCCGCATGGTGGCCAACGGGTGCTCGCACGTGATCGTCGAAGCCCCGGTTGCCGCGGTCCAGGATGGCTGGCTGGCCGGCATTCCGCTAGACATCTTGGCTTTGACCTGGGCCGAGGACCAGGCAGAACCCCAGGGGCATGGGGCCGCGGTGGCCGACCGCACGGCGGGTCTGGCCAGCCTGCTCGACCAACTTGCCCACGAGGGGC
The DNA here is from genome assembly GCA_037442445.1 of Planctomycetaceae bacterium. Taxonomy (GTDB): domain Bacteria; phylum Planctomycetota; class Planctomycetia; order Pirellulales; family Thermoguttaceae; genus JANLFZ01. The sequence goes on along the minus strand of JBBIQF010000522.1, from coordinate 2,744 downwards.
TGGCCGTGGTCAATGCCGACGACCCGTTCCTGGCGTCGCGGCTGAGCGAGATCGATGGCCCGGTGCTAACCGTCGGCCTCCACGCTGTGGCAGAAATCCGCGGGGTGCGGGTGGAACAGGATGTTGGCGGGCAGACGTTCTTGTTGGTGGCCGGCAGCGACGTCATGCCCGTGGCCGTACGCATCCCGGGTCGCGACCATCTCATCCATTGCCTCTTGGCCGCGGCGGTGGGACTGGCGTACCAGATCGATCTGCCTGAGGTGGTGCGGGGGTTGGAGTCGGTGGACTACGTGCCGGGCCGGTTGGAGCGGGTCGATAGCGGTTGGCCTGTGCCGGTGTTCGTCCAGGGGACGCAAAGGGCGCGGGGGCTGGCCGCGTGTCTGGAATCGCTCCGCGAGGTGGTGGCGGGGCAGATCTATTGCATCGCCGGCGTCGATCCGCGGGCCAACTTGGCCGCGCTGCACGACTTGATTGGGGCGGCGTGCCGCGGCGCCGACACGGTCATCGTTACCCGGGCGCCGTCGGGGCGCCAGGCAGCGCGAAGGCGGCGCAGCCCTGGCGCCGCGGTTGGGGGAACGCATCTGCAAACCAGTGCACGCCCGGCCGGCCAGCGCCAGGCTTGCAAGTGGGAGGCGTGGCTGGCCACGCAGGCCGCTGCCTGGGGCGTGCAGGGAGTGCCGGATCGGTTCGAGGCGTTTTCGGCGGCCATGGCCCAGGCACGTCCCGGCGACGCTGTGTTGGTGCTTTCCGATGATGCCCGCGAGGTGCGGGCGTGGCTTTCCCGCGTCTTGCCGCCCGATCACTCCTGCTGCGACGACGTTTTTGCGACAAGGGGCCCCGTATGATGCGCTTGAGCGATTTGCACCAAACGCTAGGTGGTACGCTGCGAACGCCGCGGAACCTCGACCCCGACCACATCGTGCTGGGGCCCATCGCCGTGGATAGCCGGCAGGTGGAGGCGGGCGGTATCTACTGGGCCGTGCCCGGCCGGTACCACGACGGGGCCGAGTTCGCCGACGAGGCGTTCCGGCATGGGGCGGCCGGGGTGGTGGCCCATCGGCCGGTCGAAAGGCCTCCCCACGGCTGGACCCTCGAAGTGCCCGACCCCACATCGGCCCTCTACCTGTGGGCCCAGCGGTGCCGGCAGGAGTTTCAGGGCACGGTCATCGCGGCCGGCGGGAGCATGGGCAAGCGGACCACCCGCCGATTGTTGCACGCCGTGTTGCGCCAGCAGTTTCGCGGAATCGCCCCACCGATCGACGAAGCCCGGCCGCTGTCGCTCCCGCTGGCCATCCTGCATGCCGAGCCCTCGCTGGATTACGCCATTTACGAGATTCATCCCCGCCGGCTGAGCGAACCGGTCTCGCCAGCGGCCTTGTGCCAGCCGTCAGTGGTGGTGATGATCCGGGTCGCCGCGGCTGGCCAGGCGGGGTTAGGGGGGCGGCAAGAGCTGGTTGACACCGCCGAGGAACTCCTCGCCGCTTTGCCGCCGACCGGCTTGGCGGTGCTGGGCGACGATCCCTGGCTCCGGCGGTTGGCGGGCCGCTGCCGGGCACCGATCCTGTGGGGGGGGGGGCGGCGGGCCGGGCAACTCACCGCAAGCGATGTGCAGTGGGAGCCGGGCGCGGTCAGTTTCCGGCTCGAGGACTGCCGCTACCACGTGGCACTGTGGGACCACGAGCACCTGGCGGCGGCGCTGGCCGCCATCGGGGTGGCGAGGTCAGTGGGCATGGGTGCTGCGGCCATTGCCGAGGGACTCGGCCGGTTTGACGCCCTGTTGCCCCAGTGGACTCTCATGCAGGTTCGCGGGGCGACGGTGCTGCACGATAGCGGGCCGGCCGACATGCCTAGCCGGCAAGCCGCGCTAGAACGCTTCCGGGACCTCGAGGCTGGCGGCCGGCGGATCCTGGTGTGGGGCGAGCTGGCCGGTGCCGAGGCACCGTCGGCCCCGGCCTGGCGTCAGCTCGGGCAATTGGCGGTCCGCGTCGGGCGGCCCGACCTGCTGGTGGCCTGGGGCCCGTTTGTTTCCGACCTGGTCGCAGGCGCGTGCACGGCCGGTCTGCCTGCGATGCATGCCGTGGCCTGCCGCTCGGCCGAAGAGGCCCTTCCGCGCCTGTGCCAGGCCCTGGTTCCCGGCGATCTGGTGCTGGTCTGCGGCGCCAAGAACCTTTCCATGGAAAGACTTGCCGATGCGCTTTACCGCTTCCCGCGAAGGCGTGCCGCATGAGCGATGCCCAGGCTGCCGCTGGCCTAGGGAACCGCGATGCCCCGCGGCCGTATGCCGCCAGGCAGCCCGCCATGTGCTCCGGACATGCAACAAGAAAACCCACGTTGTAAATCGACAGTCCATCGCCAGCGCGGTTCCGCCAGAAACCGCCTTTACACGGCGCGAGAAAACCAGTACAAGACGCACCGCCCGCTGGCAAACAGGCCGGAAAAGGCCGGTTGCCATGCCTTCCGTGCGGGCTGCCGCCGGAGGTGTTTTCAAGCAGCTAGTTTTTGACTTCGCCGATGGTGCCGAGCGGCGGGAACTCGGCACTACCCTCCCTCCTGGGGTTGGAGCAACGATCTTGCCGGGATCCGCGGCTTCTGGGTCGGCCGCTCCGGCAAGTGCTTCACGGCGGAGTCCTGACTGAGCGCCGGACGCGGCGCCATTGTGCGCCGCTCCGGCCGCTCAGGGATTCTCGTTCACCCCGCGCGCACTGGCCTAGGCCCTCCTCCTTCGCTGCGGCCGCTCAGGGGTG
>JBBIQF010000521.1:0-4695 GCA_037442445.1 Planctomycetaceae bacterium | reverse complement strand
GCCCGCACCCCGCACACCCCCTGGATCATGCCCTGGGTTTCGGGCGAATCGGCGAAATCGTACAGGGCCAGGATTTCACGCAGCGCCGTGGCCCCCTCGCCGGAATCCTCCGCCAGCGAGAGATGGTTGAGCGCCAAATGCGAGATCAGCCGCCACAGGATGCCGCGCCGGGCCGCAGGGCGAAGCACCCGGGTCGGCTCCGTGAGGCACTCGATCCGCGAAACCGGCGCCCCGTGCGAAAGGCGCAAGGCCGACCGCCCCTCGCCTCCCAGCACGTGCCGCGGCCGGTCGCCATCCAGGCAGGTCGTCTCCACATCCAGCGTCCACTGCTCCGGGGCCGACGGCGAAAAACCGAGGTCCACGACCACCAGGTACACCTCGTTGGCGGGTTGTCCCCCGGCCCCCGGCCTCCGCACCGCATGAAAGAACCGCTTCTGGGCCTGGCGGTCGGCCGCGTGCTTGAACGAGTAGAACGGCTGGTACTCGACCTGCTGGTTGTCCGGCGAGGTGGCCGTAACCCGGTCGATCGAATAAATCTCATGCGTCCCGGGGTGCCGGGCGTCGGGCACCACACGGTATTCGGCTTCGGTATGGGTCAGGGCGATGGGTTCGGCCCGCTGCGAAAACAGATTCACGATGGGTGTGGCCCCCAGCCGGAAGGTATCGGCGGTGATGTGCGGCTCCAGTTCCGGGGCAGGCCGGTCCAGATAGATGCGGAGTTCCACACTGCGGCCTTTGCGCGGGCGCAACGCCGCCGAAAGCCCCCGCAGCTCCACGAACAGGAACTTCTGGGGAAAGGCGAAGAACTCGGTCAGCAGCCGGTAGCCCAAGAACGAGCGGGAAGGATACGGCAGGGCGCCTTCGTCCCGCTCGAAGCCCACGGGCTGGAGGCAATCGGGGCCCAAGCGGGCTGGTTCCGGGTCGCGGGCGGAATCGGCCACCACCACCGACACCGCGTGCCGCAACAGCAGCTCGTACAGCGGAAACACGTGCTGCCCCTGCCCTTTGAGAAAGAATCGCAAGGCGGGCATATCCAACTGCCCGATGGACACGTTGCCCGACACCGCCCGCAATTCGATCCGCAACAGGGCCTGGGCCCGCGCGGCATCGCCGGCCGGCGGCGGGGTAAACGGGGGGCCGCACAGTCCGGCCGAAACCACCTCCACCGGCCACAGCGTCAGCGGATACACCGTGCGAAACCGGCAGGGCACGCCGTCCGGGGCATCGGCCTCCAGGGCGGTACCGGCCGGCACCGGATAGCCCGCCGTCAACTCCCCCTGCCCCCGATCCAACTGCAGGCCCACGATGGCCATCGAAGGAATGGGGGCAAGGTAATGCGGATAGAGGACCCCCAGCATGGCCTCGGCGATCTCGGGGAAATCGTCGTCCAGCTTGTGGCGGATGCGGGCGTTGAGGTACGCAAAGCCCTCTAACAGCCGCTCCACGTGCGGGTCTTCGGTCTCCCCCGAGCGCGGGTCCAGGCGCAGCCGGGCGGCGATCTTCGGATAGACCGCCGCAAAATCGGCACCTAGCCGGCGAATGAACGCCAGCTCGCGGTGGTAATACGGCAGCAGTTCTTCGTGCATCCGCTCGGAATCCGCAGAAAGCGTTTGGGTCCGGTTATTCGATACTCACATCGCCGGTGGCCGGCTCGACCGCCGAATGAAACACCACGGGTTCCGGGGCCGGCTCGACGCGCAACAGCGCATCGATGCGGAACTTCAGGGTGCGGTCGGCCAGTTCTTCGGGTTCCAACAGGGTAACGGAAACGGTCTTGAATCGCGGCTCGAACCGCCGGATCACTTCTTCCATGATGCGGCGGAAGGCCTCGCGATGGCGGGCATTGCCCAGGCTGGCCGCCCCCACGTCCGGAATGCCGTAGTTGAGCAGCGAATGTTGCAACTCGCTCAGGTGGGGCGGCCAGGTGACGAACCGCAGCCGGGTGTTCAACAGGTCCTCCAGGTCGCGGCGAACCGCCGACTTCAGCACCTGGTGGCGCGAACGCGGGACCTCGCGGGTGTTGCCCGGCTCGCGGTCCAGCAGCCGGTCCAGGACCGAGGACACCAGCGGTTGATCGGGGGCCACACGCGACATGGAAGTAGATCAGCGGAACCTCATGGCGGAAGCGGTCATGCCTCGAAGGTCAGCGTGCCGAGTTCCAGGATGCCCAGGTCGGTATCGTCCAACAGGAACATGCGCTGCCCCACGCCGCGGACGGGCGCGCCTTCGCCGCCGCGCCAGTCGGTCACGCGGCCCAGGCGGACGCGCTGGTCGGCATCGGCCGACGAGCCGGCGTACAAGGCCGGGAGGTACACCAGGCCTTCCGGGCCGCCGCGCACCGAAAGGTGGCACGCCCGCCACAGCAAGTCGTGGAGTTGTTTGGGCGGCTGGAACTCCATGCTTTCCACGACCTCGAAGGGGATCCAATAGTACTTGCCGGTACCGGTGAGCACCTCGAAGAACGAGGCGGTCATATCGTTCAGATCCCGCAGGTCCTCGAAGGGGTTGCCGTTGCAGGTGCCGCGCACCGCGGGGCGGAGTTCTTCGGCCTGGGCCAGCAGGCGGACGGCCTCCGGGCCGTCCCCCGCACGCAGCGCCACCGACGCCTCCAGGTGCAATCGCAGCCGGGGCGACGGGGGCTGGAGGAAGTCGGGGACCCGGCCACGCTCGTAGAAATCGTGCCGGGCCGCCTCCGCCCGGATCAGGTGCCGCAGCAGGGTGACCGCCATGGCCGCCCGCGGGTCGTCCAGGCTGATGGCCTCGGCCTGCTTGTCGGCCCGCTCCCACTGGCCGGCAAAGCACAACAGCTCGCACAGCAGGTTGCGGGCGGCGGTATCGGTGGGCGATTGCTTCACCTCTGCGGCCACGGCCGCAATGGCCTCGTCCAGCCGGCCAGCTTCGTACAGTTCTTTCGCTTTCATCGCCGGGTTCCCGTGCAAAAAGGGTGTAAACCGCGCCCGCCTAGCGCCGCACCTCGGTCGCCACGCGGAGGGTGGTGGTCAGTTCGTCCAGCTCGTAATGCGGCCACAGGTGGGCGATGCAGCGGTAGCTGCCCGGTTTGGCCGGGTGCGGCCGGACCTGGATCCGGGCCTCGCGCAGCGGCAGGCGGGCCTTGACCTCCGGCGAGGCCTCCGGATCGGCCGTCACGTACTGGTGGATCCACTGGTGCAAGAAGTCCTCGCACTCTTCCGGCTCCGCAAACGTCCCCACCTTGTCGCGGAGCATCACCTTGATGTAGTGGGCGAACCGGCTGGCACACAACAGATACGGCAGCATGGCCGATACCTTGGCATTGAGCGTGGCGGCCGGCTCGCTGTACTTGCGGGGCTTTTGTACCGAATGGGCCGCGTAAAAGGCCGCATACGGCGTGTCGGGGCACGCGCATAGCGGGATGAATCCCAGCTCGCTCAGCTCGGGTTCCTGGCGGTCGTGGATGATGACATCGGTACAGGGTTTGGGGACAAGTCTCGGCCGATGCGTCGAGAACCAGTGCACCGGCAGGCCGGTGACCAACCCGCCCCCTTCCACCCCCCGCTCGACGCCGCGGATGCTGGCCAGCCAGCCCGAACTGGCGAAGGACCGCACCACCACCGCCCCGAAGGCGTACACCGCCGTGCCCCACAGGTACTTGCGGGCGTCGGGTCCGGAGACATCCTCGCGGTAGCGGAAACCGTCGCACCGCGAGCCGTCGTCCTCGTAGGGCAACCGCCAGAGCACGCGGGGCATGACCAGTCCCACGAAGCGGGCATCCTCCGAGTCGCGAAACGCCCGCCACTTGAGATACTCCAGTTGCTCGAACGTGCGGGGCAGGTTCAGGGGGAATTGCAGGTCGGCGAAGGTATCCAGCCCCAGCAGGGCCGGATGGGCCGCCGCGATGAACGGCGCCCAGGCCGCCGCCGCGACCTCGGCAATGCGTTCCAGGACCCAAAGGTCGTTGATCCCTTCGGGGGAGACGGTGTGGCGGATTTCGTAGTCGCCCAAAAGCAGCCCGTAGGGGGTGCCGCCCGGCATGTCGAACTCCGCACTGTAGACTTTACGGAAAAGCTGGCTTTGGTCGAACTCGGCGGCGCGCTCGACGTCGCGGGCCAGCTCGGCCCACGACACGCTCAAGACGCGGATGCGGATGTTGTGCTCTTCCGGATCGACCTGCTCGACCAGATATCGCAACCCCCGCCACGAGGCCTCCAGGCGCTGGAACTGGGGATGGTGCAGAATGGCATCGACCTGTTCGGACAGCAAAGCGTCGATTGCGGCGATATCGCGGGCCAGCATGTGCAACAGTTGCTCGCGGGTGCGGGGCAGGCCTGCCGGGGCTTTCCAGCGGAGCCAAAGCGCCAGGGCTTCGGCCGGCGGGGCATCGAGGAACTGCTGGAGGAACCGTGGGGTGGCCTGGAGCCGGGCGGCTTTCCGGGGGCGCGTTTCGGCCGAGGGGAGTGCGGCCGGGCTGGCGGCACCCGCAGCGCACGGGGTGCCCGCGGCGGCCAGCACGGCGCGGACCAGTTCGGTCCAGAGGGGCGAGGCCTCTTCGGGCGGACCGGCCGAAGGTCCGTCAAGCGCGGGCGAGGTGGCGATACCGTCGATCTCGGAAGTCATCGCTGCTTAGGCGCAAGCCGAAAGCCAAAAGGCCAAGCGGGCGCGGCCCGGGTGCTCCCGGCCGGCCCGCCAGCGCCGCGCCCCCCGGGCGTGGGCCGCCGC
>JBBIQF010000520.1:0-4697 GCA_037442445.1 Planctomycetaceae bacterium | reverse complement strand
GGCCCGCAAGCACACCCGCGCCGCGCTGAGCGAGATCGGCCGATACTTCGGCCGCCGAAGCCACAGCACGGTGCTCTCGGCCCAGAAGCGGGTCGAAGAGTGGCTGGCCCGCGGAGCGACCGTCGAACTGGCCGACCGCCTCTGGGCGGCCGAAGAGGCCGTCCGCCACGCCGAACGCTTCCTGCAAGTCGGCTGAAGAGCAACCGGCCGACCCGCGGCCGTCAGCGGACCGGCCGGCTCCCCTCGCTAGAGGGCCACCTTTACACAGCGGGCTGGTCTTGGGTAACTTGGCTGCCACACGGGGCCTTTTCGTGGAGAGCGCGTCGGAGCGGGCGACTCATGGACACCGGCAATCATGCGTTCTGCGAGGAGAAGCTCGCGGAGATCGAAGCCCTCTACGTTCGCGGCCTGTCTCTGCAAGCCTATTGGAAGGCGCAGCCCCTGGGCCCGCTGCGCGAGTGGACCGGCCCCCTGGGGCGCACGCTGGCGGCCCGGTTGGCCACGCACTGCGGCGCACCGCGGCTGTCGCTATGGCTGCGGTTGAAAGCCTGGCGCGAGCATCCCCAGGATCCGCTGGTCCGGCTCTATTACGCTTTGGCGATTCTGGAACGGGCGGGCCCGCTGGATGCCTGGTTCTTCTTGAAGCAACAGGGGGACATGCCCGGCGCCCCGGCCGAGGTGCGGTCGTCGTGGTACGGGCTGTGGGCGCAGGTGGCTGCGGTGCTGCGGGATTTCGAGCGGGCGGAGATGTGGATCGAGCGGGCGCTGGAAGTCCCCGGGCATGGTCCCTGGGCCAACGTGGTCCATGCGGGGGTGCTGGAGCAGGAGGACCGGTACGACGAGGCGCTTGCCGCAGCCGAGACCGCGCTGGCCTTGCAGCCGTGGTTCCGGCCGGCGGTGCAGGCCCGCGCGCACCTCCTGACGCTCTTGGGGCGCGACGGCGAGGCGTTCGCTTTCCTCCAGGCTGCTGCCGCCCAGATCGAATGCGCGGCGCTTTTCTGGCAACTGAGCCAGATTTACGTGGAGCGCGAGGAGTACGCGCAGGCGGCTGAGGCGCTGGACCGGTTCGAGCAGATGTCGCCCCTGTTGGAGCGCTCGCTGCGGGAGGGGCTGTGGGCGGAGCGGTCGTTTCTGGCATACATGTCGGGCGACGAGGCGGTGGCGATCGCCTGGGCGCAGCGGTGCGGCCACGAGAGCATGCGCAAGACGATAGAGCGCCTGTCGGACCCGGCCCGGCAGCACCGCCGGCGGATCACATTGCCGGTGGGCTTCACCCGCCAGCACCACCGCACATGCGTGCCGGCGACGCTGGCCGCCATCAGCCGTTTTTGGTCCATGCCGGCGGAACATCTCCAGGTGGCCGAGGAAATCTGCTACGACGGCACCACCGCCCTGGCCGAGCGGAGATGGGCCGAGACGCACGGCTGGGCGGTCCGCGAGTTCACGGTCACCGAGGCCGCCGCCGAGCAGTTGATCGAGGCCGGCATTCCGTTTACGCTCGCCACCGTGGACCCGGGCAACGCCCATCTCCAGGCCGTGGTGGGCTATGACGGCCGGCGGGGCACTCTGGTACTGTGCGATCCGTACTTGCCGGCGCGCCTGGAGGTGCTGGCCAGCGATTTTTTTGGAGCGGTACCTGCCTTTCGGTCCCCGAGGGATGGCCTTGGTGCCGCAAGCCGAGGCGGAACGCCTCTACCGCCTGGCCCTGCCCGACAGCGCGCTGTGGGACGAGCTTCACGAGCTGGACGGCGCTTTGGAGCGGCACGACCGGCCGCGGGCGGCAGCCATCGTCGCCGGGCTCCAAGCCCAAGCGCCCGACCACTTCCTCACTCTGCACGCGCGGCGCCGCCTGGCGATGTACGACGCCAATCCCCACGAGGAGTTGGCCGCCGTGGACGCCTTGTGCCAGCGGTTTCCGGAAAACGCTGCGATCCAGTTGATCCGCCTGGACCTGCTGCGCCATCTGGAGCGGCGCGATCTGCGTCTGGCCACGCTGGAGCAACTCCTGGCGCAGCCCGAGGCCGAGCCGGAGTTTCTGGTCAACCTGGCCGAGGAGTTGGCCGCCGACGCCCGGGAACACGACCGCGCCATGGGGCTGTTGCGCACTGCGATCCGCAAGCTGGCTGGCCACGCCCGGCCTTACTTCGCCCTGGCCAACATCCTCTGGGACCGCCTCCAATTCGACGAGGCCCTGGAGTTGTACCGGTTTGCGGCGTGCCTGTCGGACAAGGAAGAGCGGGTGGCGGAGGCGTATTTCCACGCCGCACTGGCTTGCCGGGCCACGGAAACGGTGCTGGGCTGGCTGCGGAACCGCTTCCGGCGTTTAGGCGCGAAATCCCACCTGCCGGCACAAACGCTGCGCTGGGCGCTGGGGAACCTGGAGCGGACGGGCGAGGCGCTGGCGGTGCTCGAGGAAGCCCTGCGCTTGCGGCCCGACGATGGCGAACTCCGGCTGTTGGCGGCGGAGGTCTATACCACCGCCTCGGGCGAACACCTGGACCGCGCCCAACAACTGCTGGAGGAAGCGCGCGACCGATGCCCGCGGGCCTCCTGGCTGTGCGTCGCGGCGAATATGGCCCGCTCGCAAGGCAAACTCGAGGAAGCGTTGGCGCGGTTCCAGGAGGTCCTCGAGTTGCGGCCGTTGGATATGGCCGCGCATCGCGCGGTGGCCCGGCTTCTGGCCGAAACCGAAAACCGCCAGGCGGCCCTGGACCACCTCCGGGCGGCCGCAGAGCGCTTCCCGCATTATCAGCCGCTCTTGGAACTGTGGGTCGAATGGCTGCGGGCCGAGCCTGCCGAGGTTCGCCTGCCTGTGCTCCAGCGTCTGATCGACTTGAATCCGGCCGATGCCTGGAGCCACAGGGAGTTGGGCTTCCTTCTTGCGGAGGAAGGCCGGCTCGAGGAGGCGGAAAAGTGCGCGGATCGAGCCGGCCAGCTCGACCCCTACCATCCCGCGTGGTATCACCTGCGGGGCAGAATCTATGAGGCCCGCGGGCAGTTCGGCAAGGCGCGGGCCGAGTACCGGCAAGCCATCCGCCTGTCGGTCGATGACGATTACGCCATCCAGCGGCTGCTGGAGTGCTGCGATACGCTCCCCCAGCGGCGCCGGGCGCTGGAGTTCGTCCACCAGGAATTGATCCGGCAAGTGGTGTATGGGGCGGGGCTTTTGGCCTATCGCAATTTCGCGCACGGTGTACTGGAACCGGAGGCACTGTTGGCCTCGTTGCGCGAGGCGCTGGCGGCCCGCCCCGACCTGTGGCACGCCTGGTCGGCCTGTGTGCAGCAACTGGTGGCCATGGAACGGTTCGAGGAAGCGGAACGGCTGGCCCGCCAGGCCTGCGAGCGGTTTCCGCTTTTGGTCGCCGTGTGGCTGGACCTGGCCCGCGTGTACGAGGCGCTTGGCAAGCCGGACGAGCAACTTGAGGCCCTGGGGACCGCGCACCGCATCGATCCGACCTCGAGCGAGGCCACCCGCTGCCTGGCCGAACTCTACCAGCGCCGCGGCGAGCTGGAGCAGGCCCGCACGCTTCTGGAGTCGGCCATCAGCCGCGACCCGCTGGACGCGGCTAACCGGGTCTGGCTGGCGGAAGTCCTCTGGCAACAAGGCCAGCGCGATGCGGCCCTGGGGCAGTTGGAACGGGCTATTGAACTGGAACCCGGCTACGAATGGGCCTGGGCGCACTTGTCCCTGTGGTCGGCCGAGGCCCAACAGCCCGACCGGCCTGTGCAGGCGGCACGCCGGCTTGTGGAGCACGAGCCGGGCGAGGCCCGCTCCTGGCTCATTCTGGCCAAGGTGCTCGGCGGCGAGCACCTCGAGGAATGCCTGTCGGCACTGCGCAAGGCGGCCGAGTTGAACCCGCGGCTGGTCGACGCTTACGAGCAGCAGGCCCGCGTGCTGGCCGAGGCAGGCCGCTACGACGAAGCCCTGGCCGCCTGCTCCCCCGCCCATGTGTGGCCTGACGAACTGCCGGCCGAATTGATGGCCAGGGCTGCCTGGGTCGAGTGGTCCCGAGGAAACCGCGACGAGGCGATGGGCCGGCTCCGCCAGGCGCTCGAAGCCGACCCCAGCATGCCCCTGGGTTGGGAGTTCCTAACCGAGTGGTCCGATCAACTCGGCGACACGGCGCAGTACCTCGAAGCGTCGCGGCAGTGGATGCGCCTGGTGCCCGACTCCGCGACGGCCTGGGGGTGCTACGCCGAGGCCTCGTTGAAGACCGGCAATCGTTCGGAGGCCAAGCGGGCATTCCGCCGGGCACTGGAAATCCGGCCGCAATACTTGTTTGCCGGCATCGGGCTGGTCGATCTTCAACTGGAAGATGGCGAACTCGAGCAGGCCGGCCAGACCCTTGAGATGCTGCGAGCCTGCGCGAGCGGCCCCTTGGTGCTTTCCCGCTCGGTGCAGTGGGCCGCCCGGCGCAACGACTTCGCCATGGCCAGCCAGTGGCTAAGCCAGTTATGCAGCGATCCCGGAGAGGACGAATGGCCGCTCTGCGACGCCATCGCCGCGATGGGCGAGGCAAAGTGGACCGCCCAAGCCGCCGAGATTCTCGATAGCGCGCTATGCGGCGAGAACGTCGCGCCCCAGGTGGGCCTGCTCTGGGGCAGGTGCCAGGCCGCGCTTGGCCGGCTGCCCAAGCGCGACCGCTTTCTCGGCCTGATGGAAAAAGGCCCCGTGGGCGAGCGTGCCGTGTACGGCT
>JBBIQF010000519.1:0-4714 GCA_037442445.1 Planctomycetaceae bacterium | reverse complement strand
CGCAGCTCGCTCAGGTCCCCCAGCCGGCTCTTGGCCACCACCCGCACGAGGCGCCACCTCTTGGTGCGGGACAGCGGCCGGCTCTCCTCGATCTCCACCGTATCGCCCAGGTGCGACTCGTTGTTCTCGTCGTGCACGTAGCAGATGGTGCGCCGCCGCAGCGTCTTGCCGTACTTGGGGTGCTGCGCCAGGCGCATCACCTCGACGCGCCGCGTCTTGGGGGTCTTGTCGCCGGTGACGATGCCCACAAGGACTCGTTTGGACATGGCAGGCGGTTTCCTGAGTTACGGGGTGGACGGGGGGCCAGCCGCGCCGGCCGAGGCAGCCGCCTTCCGCGCCGCCTCCAACTGCCGCTGCCGCTGGATCGTCAGAATCCGGGCGATCAGCCGCCGGTGGCGCTTCAGCTCGCTGGGGGCGTCGAGCCTTTCCGTCTCGGCCTGCAAGCGGAGCCGGAATAGGTTCTCGCGCGCCTCCTTGAGCACCAGCGCCAACTGCTCGTCGCTCATCTCCCGAAGTTCCGAGGCTTTGAGTTTCGCCATGCGGGTACTCCCACCATCGCCGGGGGACCTCCACCGCGGCGCCTACACGGGGCGCCGCCGAAGGAACCGGACCTTCACGGGCATCTTGTGCGCCAGCCGGGTGAAGCACAGCCGCGCCGCCTCTTCCGACACGCCGCCAATCTCGAACAGCACCGTGCCGGGCTTGACGACCGCGGCCCAGTATTCCGGCTCTCCCTTTCCCTTGCCCATGCGGGTCTCCAGGGGGATGGAGGTGATGGGTTTGTGGGGAAAGATGCGGATATACAGCCGGCCCTCGTTGCGGAGGTACTGCTGGGCGGCGATCCGGCCGGCCTCGATCGTCTGGGCGCTGATCCAGCCGCCCTGCACGGCCTGCAAACCGTAATCGCCGAACACCACCCGGTTGCCGCGCGTGGCCTTACCTCTTATACGCCCTCTTTGGCTTTTTCGATGCTTGACCCGTTTGGGCATCAGCGCCATCGGACGGCTCCTCGTATGTGCCTAGGTTGATCCACACCTGGACGCCGATATGCCCCTGGGCGATCCAGGCCTCGGCAAAACCGTAGTCGATCTTGGCCCGCAGGGTGCTCAAGGGCATGCTGCCGGCGATAGCCTTCTCGCGGCGGGACATTTCGGCCCCGCCTAGCCGCCCCTACAACTGCACCTTGATCCCCTTGGCCCCCGCCTCCATGGTCTGGTCGATCGCCCGCTTCATCGTCCGGCGGAAGCTGGCCCGCTTGCTCAACTGCTCGGCGATGTCCTCCGCCACGAGTTGCGCCACCAGCTCCGGCCGGTTGATCTCCTCGATCTTGATGTTCACCCGGCGGCCGATCAGGTTCTGCAAGTCGTTCTGGAGTTCCTCCACCCGCTCCCCTTTGCGCCCGATGAGCACCCCCGGCCGGGCCGAGTGCAAAATCACCTTCACCTCGTCCCGGGTGCGCTCGATCTCGATCTTGGCGATCATCGGGTACATGGGTTTGCCCGACGGATCCTTGCGCTTCTTGATGAAGTCGCGGATCTTCTGGTCTTCCACCAGGAGTTCGGCGAACTCCTGCTTGGGGGCATACCACCGGCTCTGCCAGCCGGTCATCACGCCGGTGCGAAACCCGATGGGATGGACTTTCTGGCCCATAGCTCTATTCCAGCTCCACGCGGATGTGGGACAACCGCCGCTTGATGATCGAGGCCATGCCGCGGGCCCGGGGCTGAAGCCGCTTGAACATCGGCCCGCCATCCACCCGCACATCGACCACGCGGAGCGCCGGGAGGTTGGGGGCCCGCAAGTCCTCGGCGTTGGCCAGGGCGCTGCGGATCACCTTCTCCAGCATCCGCGCCCCCCGGTGGGGCTGGTAGCGGAGGATGTTCAGGGCTTCGTCGGCCCGCTTGCCTCGCACCAGGTCCGCCAGGGGGCGGACCTTGCGGGCACTGATCCGCGCGAAGCGGTGCACGGCTTTGTATCCCATGGCATTTCCCCTTTATTTCTTGCCCTTGCCGCCGTGGCCCCGGAAGGTCCGGGTCGGCGCAAACTCCCCCAGCCGGTGCCCCACCATCTCCTCGGTGACGAACACCTTGATGTGCTGCTTGCCGTTGTGCACCAGGAAGGTGTGGCCCACGAACTCGGGGACGATGGTGCAGGCGCGGGCCCAGGTCTTGATGGGCTCCTTCTTGCCCGCCTCGTTGAGCCGCTCCACTTTGAGGAACAGCTTCCGATCGACGTAAGGGCCTTTCTTGAGGGATCTGCTCATCGCCGACTCGTCCGACTGGTTTACACCTTCAACAACCCGTACCGCCGCGAACGCCGCCTACGGATGATGGCCTTGTTGGAGGCCTTATGGCGTTTGCGGGTCCGGCCGCCCTTGGCCGACTTGCCCGTCGGGCTGACTGGGTGCCGGCCGCCCTTGGTCCGCCCTTCGCCCCCCCCGTGCGGGTGGTCGATGGGGTTCATGGCCGTGCCCCGCACATACGGCCGCCAGCCCAACCAGCGGTTTCGGCCCGCTTTGCCAATCACGATATTCATGTGGTCCGCGTTGCCCACGGCTCCGATCACTGCCCGGCATTGGGCCGGCACCCGGCGAATCTCGCCGCTCGGCAGGTTGATCTGCGCCCAGTTGGCATCCCGGGCCGCCAGGACCGCGCTGGTGCCCGCCGCCCGGCACAGCGCCGCCCCGCGCCCCGGCTGCATCTCGATGGCGTGAATGGTCAATCCCAGCGGAATCGCCGAAAGCGGCAGGCAATTGCCCACCGTGGGCGGGGCGTCCGGCCCGCTCATCACCTTGTCGCCCGGCTTGAGCCCCTCCGGCGCCAGGATGTACCGCTTTTCGCCATCGGCATAGTGCAACAGCGCGATCCGGGCGCTGCGGTTCGGATCGTACTGGAGGGAATGCACCACCGCCGGCACCCCATCCTTGTTGCGGCGGAAGTCGATCAAGCGGTACGCCCGCTTGTGACCACCGCCCCGATGCCGGGCGGTAATCACCCCTTGGTTGTTCCGCCCGCCGCGCTTGCGCTTCGGCCTCAGTAACGATTTCTCCGGCTTCGCGCCGGGTGTCAGCTCGGCAAAATCGCTGACGCTGGCCCCGCGTCGGCCGGGACTGGTCGGCTTGTAATGGCGTATACCCATGATGGCTCACTTCCGATGCGGCAGGCCGGCCGGGTGGGAGTCCCGAGGCAGCCCCGAAAAGGCTGCACCCTCGAACCTGTGCCCGGCACGAACAATCAGAAGAAGTTGATCCGATCCTCCTCGTGCAGCGTCACCACCGCTTTCTTCCACGTCTTGGTCACTCCCTGGCAAAACCGCACGCGGCGGGGCTTTCCTTTCCGGTTCTGGGTGCGGACCTTGACCACCCGCACGTCGAACAGGTCTTCCACCGCCCGGCGAATATCCTCTTTGGTCGCCGCCGGATTCACCTCGAAGGCATACTGGTTCAGTCGCTCCGCCTTGTGCAACCCCTTTTCGGTCACAAGGGGGCGCAGAACGATCTGGTACGGCTCCAACTGGGGACCGGTTTGTCTTGCGTCTGCTTGGCTCATGGGACGGACTCCCTGGGAAGGCTCAGCCGGGGCCTACGGTGCGGGCGCCTCGGGGGCGGGCTCATCCGCCGGGGCGCCCGGGGCGGCTGATGTGGCCGCCGCGAGTTGGGAAGCCCCCTCCCCTTCAACCGGCGCCGGCCCGGCGGGGGTCGAAGCCGGCGGTTGGGCCGGCACTCCAGCCGCCGCGGCCTTGCCACGGAAAGCGTCCAACGCCCCCCGCGTCATCAGCACCGTGCGCGGGCGGAGGATTTCCAGGGCGTTCAGCTCGGCCACGGGCAGGATCGAAACCTCGGGGATATTCCGCGCACTCTTGTACGCATGGACGTTGTATGCTTCGACCGCCACCAGCAAGCTCTGCCCCGCGATGCCCAGGGCCTTGAAGATGCGGGCCATCTCCCGGGTCTTCGGCTCCGAAAAACTCAGCTCGTCGATCAGCTTCACCTCGTTGTCGGCAATCCGGGCGGCCAGAGCCATGCGGGTGGCCAACTGCACCGCCCGGCGAGGCAGCCGGTAATACCAATCCCGTGGCCGCTTGGCAAAAGCATGACCTCCACCACGGCGGATCGGAGTGCGGCGCTGGCCGGCCCGGGCATTGCCCGTCCCCTTCTGGCGGTACAGTTTCCGCGTACTGCCGGCCACATCGCCCCGCCCCTTCGACTGGGCCGTGCCCTGCCGCTGGTTCGACTGGTACATCACCACCACGTCGTGCAGCAACTGCTTGCTGATCCGCGGCGCCAGCTCGGCCGGATCGATCTCGTAAGCACCGACCTGCTGGCCGGTTCGGTCGTAAACAGGCAGGTTGACCATGGTCATTTCTTCCACCGACGACTACGAGCTGGGCGTGGCTGCTGGGGCGGGGAGCTTATTGGTCGGACGGACCATCACAAACCCCCCATTTGGACCAGGAACCGCCCCGCGAACCAGCAAGAGATGGTTTTCCTTGTCGATCTGGACCAGCTTCAGGTTCCGCACGGTGACCCGGGCGTGCCCCATGTGCCCGGCCATCCGCTTCCCTTTGAACACGCGGGCAGGAAAGGTGTTCATACCGATGGAGCCCACCCGGCGATGCACCTTCTTGACGCCGTGCGAGGCCCGCTGGCCGCGGAAGTTGTGCCGCTTCATGGCCCCGGCAAAGCCCCGGCCTTTAGACGTGCCCACCACATCGA
>JBBIQF010000518.1:0-4729 GCA_037442445.1 Planctomycetaceae bacterium | reverse complement strand
CCCGGTCCATGCAGGGAGATGAAACTTGGGAAGCGGCATCCGCGCCAGCACATCCTGCAACAGCCCGAACGGGCACGCCCAGCCGCATACGAAGCTTCCAACCAGCGCCCCGGCGGCCAACGGGGTTCCCACGGCCGCAAACGGCAGCACATGCAGCGCGCTGAATTGGGCCTATATCCCCACCGGACATGCCAGCAAGGCTAACGGGCACGAGTGGCAGTGGAAGGCCACGCCGCAGACGGCGTGCCATCGCGGCAGAAACGGCCCCAGCCAGACGGTTAGAAACGCCACCTGGACCGCCAATCGCCACCGGGCTATCCGGACGCCCCACGGCTGCGAGTTTTTGCCGGCCATGGACACCATGACCTCCGGTTACTTCACTCACGTGGGGCAAAGTGCTGGCCCTTCCAGGGCGCCGGCAACGAGCCGCAACTCGCCGGTTTCCAACCGGCTCACGGCACCGACGGTGGCCGCGTAAATCACGACCGGTTCTAGCGGCTCGCTCGGTTTTTGAACCACACGCACGACCTTCTGCTTTTGCGGGGGGAAGAAGGCGGGTGGGGCAAGCGGCAGCCCCGCCCCCGGCACCATGCCGCCGGGCAGCGCCTCGCCCATGCCGGCGGGCAGCATCGCCCCGGGCAATTCGCTTGGGAGCACTGGCCCTGCGGATGGCTGCCCCTGGGACAGAAACGGCGCTTGCTCGCCCTCGGGCGCCTCGCCCGGCGCCAGCGGGCCAAACGGGGCCGGCACCTCGATTTCGATCTCCTCCTCTGCCTCTTCGAGCACGGCCACCCGATGAAACCCCACGCCGAAAACCACGCACCCCACACCGGCCAAGAACAAAATGGCGGAGGTGAATGGGAATCGAACCCACCTGGAGCCCTTGCGGACCCCACGCTGGTTTTGAAGACCAGGGGCACCACCAGGCACCGTTCACCTCCGCAATCGACAACCGGCCATTCGATACCGCAATGCAAATACGCTTGTTTTTGGCGAGCCGCTCGTGGTGCGGGCACCGCGGGTCAGTTTTTCAAAGCAAGACACCAGGCGCCGCAACCCGGCCGTCGCCAAGCCCGGCGGTCTTGCCCGAAGATTGCGCGACCGGCTTACACTGGCCCGCACGTGGTTACGTCTTAGGATCTCCGCAGGGCGTTATAAAACATCATGGCCGGCGATCCGGCAAAAGCGATGGCCTGCCACGCCGCCTCGTCGATTTCCTCCTGGGTGAATCCCATTTTCCGGGCTTTTTGGATATGGCTTTTCAGGCACGGTTCGCACCGGGCCTGCACGGACAGGGCGATGGCGATGGCCTGTTTGGTGCGGGCGTCGAGCCGGCCCGGCGCGCCGGCTGCGCCGAGGAACTCGATGAACTTTTCCTGCACCGGGGGGACGCCTGTGGCCGATGCGGCCGGCCCGCTTTCGCTCGGCTGGGATGGCTCTTGCCCGCAACACGACATGGCGATCTCCTCTCGGTTTGGCGCGAGCTGCTCGGCCGGCAGGCCGGGTAGGGCGGCGGGGGGCAGGGTCCGCCGGTGCTCGGTGCGGACATGCACCCGCCCGGTGCCGGGGCCCAGCACGCGGCCGATGACCGCGGCCTGGCCGACGCCGGCCTCGTGCAGCGCCGCCAGGAGCGAGGGGGCCTTCTCCTCGGCCACGGCAATCAGCAATCCGCCGGAGGTCTGCGGGTCGAAACCCACATCGAGCATGGTGCGGGTGACCCCTTCGGCCGGCACGACCGACGCCTCGGCCGACTCGCGGTTGCGCTGGGCACCGCCGGGCACAATGCCCGCCGCCAGGCATTCTAATACGCCCGGCAACAGTGGAATATCGTCCCAAACGAGTTCGAGGTCAAGTGCGGCGTCGGCGGCCATGGCGGCCGCATGGCCGAAAAGGCCAAACCCGGTGATATCGGTAGCCGCGTGTGCCCCGGCAGCCAGCATGGCTTCGGCGGCCGCACGGTTGAGGGCAGCCATCGAACGTGCGGCGGCCTCCAGGCTGCCGGGTGGTGCCCGGCCGATTTGCGCCGCAAAAGCAATGATGCCCGTTCCGATCGGTTTGGTAAGGATGAGTCGGTCGCCGGGCCTGGCCGCCGCCCGCGCTACCACCCGCCGAGGGTCGATAAGCCCCGTGACCGCAAAGCCCGCCTTGACCTCCTCGTCTTGGATGCTGTGGCCCCCGATGACCGCCACGCCTGCCTCGGCCATCTTGTCGATGCCGCCGCGCAGGATATCGAGCATCGCGGTTTCAGGCAGGCTCCGTGTGGGAAAGCCGATGATCGACAGCGCCGTGATGGGCCGAGCGCCCATCGCATACACGTCGCTTAGCGAGTTGGCCGCCGCAATCTGCCCGAACAGATACGGGTCGTCGACCGACGGTGCAAACACATCGACCGTCTGCACCAAAGCCAGGTTCTCGTCGAGCTGGTACACGCCGGCATCATCCCCGGCGGGCATACCGACCAGCACCCGGGGGTCTTCGGGCACGGCCAGGCCCGAGAGGACGCGCCGCAGGGTGGCGGCATCGATCTTCGAGGCGCAGCCGGGGCTGGCGACGCGCTCGGTGAGGCGGACCGGCCCGGGAGGCAGTTCCAGGCGTTCGCCGGCACATGGGCATACATCGTGCTCGCGCAGCGTAGGGCAAGGGCAGGGCTTGCGGGGATCGCAGATGCAATGGCCCAGTCGCATCGACCGGGCCATCACCTCCCGCCGCTTGGCTAGATCTTTTGCCATGATCGCCCTAAAACCACTGCTCGTTTACCTCGCCCCGGGGCCGCCGGCGCCAACAGGCCAAACATGCTCTCGGCGCCGCGCACCGCGGGCCATCGTGGCAGGGCCTGGGTCCACCTAGGCACCCTGGGCGCCCTCATGCTGCCCCTCTGCGAATGCTACCGGTTGGGAAAGAAGGGGAACAGCCGGCGGATTTCGTCGCCGCTGGGGCGCCGGCCATATTCGCAGATTTCGAACGCCTCGGCATACCGGACTTTCTTGCCTTCCTGTTCGCCGTAGAGCTGGATGAGCTTGGCGCGGAAGCGGTTGGCCGTATTCTCGGCCCGGGCGCGGAAACCGGCGGCGGCCCGCTGGGCCCGCTCCTTGCGTTCGGCCGCGTCTTTGGGCACCGTTCCCGTGGCCCCACCTTCGATAAACTGCGATTCCATCATCAACAGCGCCTCCACCTTCCGGTCGATGACCGAGTCGATGGCCACCACGATGTCGGCCCGGAACGGGTTGGGCCGCTCGAAACCGTCTTCCGAATACAAGAACACCGGGTTGCGGGGCAAAGCCGGCGTATCGGGGCAGAAAAAGGGCACCGTCACCATATAGGCCGAATCCTGCACCAACACGCCCGTGTAGCGATGGTCGGGGTGGTAGTCGTTGGGCCGGTGGGCGATGACGATATCGGCCCGCCACTGCCGGATCGCGCGGGTGATGGTGCGGCGATTTTCCAGGGTCGGTTCCAGTTCGCCATCGTGGATATCCAGCACCCGGGTGGAAGCGCCGAGGTGCTTGTCGGCGGCCTCGACCTCGGACTTGCGGCGAGCGGCCAGTTCCGGCCCGTACACCCGCGAGTGGCCGATGTCGCCGTTGGTCACCGAAACCATCAGCACGTGGTGGCCCGCGGCGGCCCAGAGGGCGGCCGTCCCGCCAGCCCGAATCTCGCAGTCGTCCGGATGCGCACCGAAGACGATGATCCGCAGCTTGCCGTCGTCAGGCTGGGCACCCCATGCCAACCCCGCAGCCAACAGCAGGGCACACGCGGCCGCCGCCATCAAATGCCAACGCTCCGTTTGCCAATCTCGTAGCTTGCGCATGGTCACCCTCCGCATGGGATAACAGAAGACGGAACCCGACGGCCAGCCTAGCCGGCTCCCACCCGGCAGTCAATGCAACCCCCTCTCCGTGGCAATGCGGGGCGGGGCCGTGGGCGCACAGGCGGCCGGCCCACAAGCTAGCCGATGAGCTTGCCACGGCGGAAGGCGGGCCTGGCCAGGCACCCGTTGGCTCCGCTCCGCTTGGGGCTTTGACGGGCCGCCGGCCACGTGGCATGATGGTGGCCGTTGCGACGCCCAGCCAGACATCGCGCAACAAGCGCTGGCACCGGCCGAAAATATCGTTGCTTCACGGGAAGAATTGCTTCACTGCCACGGGACGACAACCATGTGGGCCACGCGTACCCAACATCTGTCGATGGCCGCGGTGGCGGCCGTACTCTGCTGCGGGCTTTGTGCCGGGACGTTCTCGGCCGAACCGCAACCTGCAATCGACCTGCGGATCGGCGGCTGCGGCGGGGCGTATTTTCTGGCCGAGCCGGGCGAGCTGGTCATCGACCTGGAGAAATGCGACCGCAATCAGAGCCGCCGGCAGACGGACCTTCGGGCAATCCTGGTGGGGCCGGACCGCGAGGTCCTCCGGGACATCACCATCGAGGACGATGGCTTGCCGCCGGGCAAGCTCGGCCCGGCACGCCGTGTGCGCCTGGCCGTGCCGGTGCCTCGCAAGGGCGTTTACGGGTTGAACATCACCGTCTCGCAGGACCGCTACGGCGAGGCCATGTATTGGGGCATACACACGAATTGCCCCAAGTTTTTGATCGAAACCGCCCGCGGGCACCGCGATGAGCGGCATCGCGAGCCGATCGTACTTTATCGCCCCGACCGGCCGGCCGATATCTGCTTCCTGCCGCCACCCCGTGCCATCCGGATCGAAGTCGCGGGCTTGCCGAAAACCGCCGA
>JBBIQF010000517.1:0-4735 GCA_037442445.1 Planctomycetaceae bacterium | reverse complement strand
TTACCGCAGCAAGCACCACCGGCAGCAAGCGTCGCATAGCCGTAAGTCCTTTGCCTATAATTCGATGCGAACCGGTTGCGGCAACGCAGCGGAGGCCTGCGACCCCGGATTGCCGGGGCCCAGGAACCGGCGGAATCTCGCCCGGCTCCCCGATCCGCCTCCCACCACCTCCTCCATTGTAATCATCCAGTGTGGGCCGTGCCCACCACACCTCGACAAGCTCGGCACGGGTATGCCACAATAGAGTTGTTTGTAACCCATCTATGGTCGAGCGGAACTCTCGGGGATGTTCCGGGTTAGATAATCGCAGGGGAGCTAGACCAGTCCACGAACGATGCCACTCCACAGAGGGGTTGTCCCCGCGGGGGCATCTCCGGTCGGGGTGTCATCTTTCGTGGGCCGTAGATGTCATTTTTCGGGGGTTGGCCGGCAGTCTCGGCGGTGGCCGAAGTCCCAGCCGGCATAGTGGATAGCCGTACCGTAATCGCGATTACTGCCCTGTGGGGTTGCCGTTTGCACGGCACGGTCGCTGGCCGGGTGATGGACGTACACCCCGGCGCCAGCGTAAGGTGGACGTGGAGGCCCACTGGGCTTTGTTGTCGGGAAATACGCAGTGGAAGCGGGTGAAATCCTATTGCGGAAGGGACTGTTGAACCAACGGCAGTTGGAGATGTCGCGCCGCGCGCAGACCGACGGCACGCGGCTGGACCAGGCTGCCGTGGGCTTGGGCTTTCTCACGGAAGAGCAGGCCCTCCGGGCCTTGGGCGAGGAGGTGGGGCTGGAGTATGTGGATCTGTCGGAGACCGAGATCGATCTCTCGCTGCTGAAGGACTTTCCGCCGCGGTTCATCCATCGCGAGGGGCTGTTTCCTATCCGCAAGCAGAACGGCACGCTGGTCGTGGCTACCAGCGATCCGTTCAATCTCTACCCGTTAGACGAGCTGAGCCTGGCCACCGGCACCACCGTCCTGCCGGTACTGGCCAGCCGGTCGGAGATCGCCCGGCTGACGAAGATGCACCTGGGGGTGGGCAGCGAGACGGTCGAGGGGCTTTTGGCGCAGGCCGACGACCGGGTGCAGCTTCTGGACCAGATCGAAAGCGATGGTTCCGAGCTCTCGGAGATGGCTCAGGAGCCTTCGGTGGTCCGGCTGGTCAACGAGATACTGCTGGAGGCGATCGAATCGCGGGCCAGCGACGTGCATATCGAGTCGCAGCAATCGGGGCTGTGCATCCGGTACCGCATCGACGGCGTGTTGCATCCGCAGCCGGTGCCGCCGGAGATCAGCCGCTTCCAGGCCGCCATCATCAGCCGGTTGAAGATCATGGCCCGGCTGAATATCGCCGAGCGGCGGTTGCCGCAAGACGGGCGGATCCAGTTGCGCGTGGCGGGCCGCGAGGTGGACGTGCGGGTTTCCGTCATCCCCATGATCCATGGCGAAGGGATTGTGCTCCGCCTGCTCGACAAGGGGGCGATGGAGTTCTCGCTGGGCAAGTTGGGCATGGAGCCCGACTTGTACGCCAAGTTCCGCGAACTCATCAGCCTGCCGCACGGCATCATTCTGGTCACCGGGCCCACCGGCTCGGGCAAGACCACCACGCTATATAGCGCGCTGTTGGAAATCCGCAGCCCGGAGACCAAGATCATCACCACCGAGGACCCGGTGGAGTACCAGCTCGAAGGGATCAACCAGATCCAGGTGCATCCCAAGATCGGGCTGACGTTCGCCAACTCGCTGCGAAGCATCTTGCGCCACGACCCGGACATCATTCTGGTGGGCGAGATTCGCGACCTGGAGACGGCCGAGAACGCCATCCAGGCCTCGCTGACCGGGCACCTGGTGTTCAGCACGCTGCACACCAACGACGCGGCCGGGGCATACACCCGCTTGACCGACATGGGGGTAGAGCCTTTCTTGGTGTCGAGCACGGTCGAGGGGGTGATGGCGCAGCGCCTGGTGCGGACGCTGTGCCCGCACTGCAAGGCCCCTTACCGGCCGAAACCTGAGGAGCTGCCCCGCGATTTCCCCCGCCAGGAGCTGGCCAACGCCACGCTGTACCGGCCGGTGGGCTGCCGCGAGTGCCGCCAGGTGGGTTATAAAGGCCGGGTGGGGATTTTCGAGTTGATGGTGACCAGCGAGCGCATTCGGCAGTTGGCCCACGAGCGCAACAGCGCCTGGGCCATCAAACAGGCGGCGATCGAGGAGGGGATGCGGACCCTGCGGCAGGACGGCTGGCGCAAGGTGCTCGACGGGCGCACCACCATCGACGAGGTGGTGCGGATCACCAAGGCCGACGATTTCCGCTAAGCCATGGCCGAGTTCACCTACATCGCCCGGGACCAGAGCGGCCAGCGTGTCGTGGGCACGATCACCGCGGGCAATCGGCGCGAGGCGCTAGCGGCCATCGCGGCCCGCTCGCTGTTTCCCGTCGAGGTGCGGGGCGATGCCCCGGCGCTGGAGCCCAAATCGTTGCGGCGGGTGTCGGCGCAGGTGCTGGCCACCACCTTCGGCCAACTGGCCGACCTCCTCCGCAGCGGCGTGCCGTTGCTCCGCTCGCTGGAAGTGCTGGAGCGGCAGACCTCGCGCCCGGCCATGAAAGAGGTGCTGGCCGAAATCCGCCGCCAGGTCGAGCAAGGTTCGTCCCTGGCGGAAGCCACCGCCCGCTTCCCCCGCGTGTTCGGCGAGATGGCCGTAAGCATGATCCGGGCCGGCGAGGAAGGCGGATTCCTCGAAGAGGCGCTGTCGCGCGTGGCCGAGTTCACCGAGGCCCAGGACGACCTCAAAAAGCGGACCGTCGGCGCGCTGGTCTATCCAGCGGTGCTGGCGGGCATCGGCACCACCGTGGTGGTGGTGCTCATGGTGTTTTTCGTGCCCCGGTTCGATGGGCTGTTCGCCAGCCTCCGCCAGCGGGGCGAGTTGCCCATGATGACCGAACTGGTGCTGGGCGTAAGCCGCACCATCCAGGGTTCCGGCCTGTGGGTGGCGGGCATCGGCCTGGTGGCCGCCCTGGTGCTGCGGCAATGGCTGGCCACCGAAAGCGGCCGCTGGTGGCGCGACAAGACCAAAATCCGCCTCCCCATGGTGGGAAACATTTTTTTGAACCTGGCCGTGGCCCGCTTCTGCCGTGTGCTGGGCACGCTCTTGCATAACGGCGTGCCAATTCTCCGCTCGCTGGAGATTTCCAGCGAGGCGACGGGCAACCGGGTGCTGGGGGCGGCCATCCAGGAGGCCACAGAGAACATCTCCTCGGGCCAGCGTCTGGCCGGCCCGCTGGCGGCGTGCGGCCACTTCCCGCCCGCCGTCGTGGAAATGATTTCCGTGGCCGAGGAATCCAATACTTTGGAGAGCGTGCTGTTGAACATCGCCGACGGCCTGGAACGCCGCACCTGGCGCCTGCTGGACCTGTTTGTCCGCCTCCTGGAACCGGTGATGCTGGTGCTTTTAGCAGGCGTGGTGCTGGTGCTGGTCATCGGCCTGTTGATGCCCGTGATCAAGATGAGTACGACCATCCGCTGAGTGGCCGCCCTCCGGCTGCGCCGCACGGTGCGGGAACAGGTGGTTGCGCCGGACCGGCGGGCCACCCCGGCGTGTGGCCCGACAAACCTGGCGCCGCGCCGGCGGAGAAGCAAGACCGGCACACCGCCGACCTGAACCGTACAACCGAGTTTTTTGGACGAGGAGTTGCCCATGGCATATCGAAGCCGACCTCCAGCCCGCCGCCGCGCCTTCACCCTGGTCGAGGTGCTGCTGGTGCTGGTGATTCTGGTGATCATCGCATCACTGGCGGTGACGGCCTATGCCCCGATGCAGAAGCAGGCCAACATCGACGCCGCCCGTACCCAAATCCAGCTTTTCCGCCAGCCCTTGGAGTTGTACCGCCTCCACATGGGCGATTACCCGCCATCGCTGGACGCCCTTTTGGCCCCGCCGGCCGACCTGGCCGATGCCGGCGCATGGCGCGGCCCCTACATCGAACGCTTGCCCCTGGACCCGTGGAAACGGCCGTACCAGTACGTCTATCCCGGCAGGTACAACCAGGACAAACCCGACATCTACTCGCTGGGCCCGGACGGCGTGGAGGGCAACGACGACATCGGCAACTGGGAAGAACAATAGGGCAATTTGGAAGAACAATAGTCGCCCCGGCACAGGCCCAGCCGGGGCTTGATTCGGTGATGGAGACCACGGCATGAGAGCTGCAACCGGCATCCGGCAGAGTGTGCGGCGCGGAACAGGTCGCGGCCTGCGCCGGGCCTTCACTCTGCTGGAGGTGCTATTGGTGCTGGCTTTGGCCGTGGCCATCACTGCCGTCGCCCTGCCCGCGCTGGGCCGCCCCTGGGCCAGCCAGCGACTGCGCAGCGCCGCCGACCTGATTCGGGCCGAGTGGACCCGGGCGCGCTTCAAGGCCATCTCGACCGGCCAGACCGTGGTCTTCCGCTATACGCCCGAGGGATGCCGCTATCTGACCGAGGTCCTTACGACGGACGCGTATTCGGCCTGGGCAGCCGAGTTCGGCGCCGTCGCGGGCGACGACTTGGGCTTCCGCGCAACCTGCGAAGAGCGCGTGCTGCCCCAGGGGGTAACCTTCGTGGGAGCGGAAGTCCTGGCCGACACCCGCACCGAGGCCGCCGATGCCGAACTGCCCCCCGCAAGCGCCGAATGGTCCGACGCCATTTACTTCTATCCCGATGGCACGGCTTCGACGGCCCGGCTGGTGCTGGCCAACGAATACTCGGA
>JBBIQF010000516.1:0-4743 GCA_037442445.1 Planctomycetaceae bacterium | reverse complement strand
AAACTCTGGGGGTCGCGGGTGGGCATGGCCCGGAAGAAATTGGCCGGCCCCACGCGGAAATTGCTTCCATTGGCCGTGATCAACTCCCGCGCGAACTGGTCCATGGGCTTGTTGCGGGCGATGCTCTCGCGGACCCAGTTGTAATAGGTCCGCACGCCCCGCGGCCAGACCCGCACCGGGTACTCGCTCTTGATCCGCAACAGGTCGCCCCACCGCAGCGCCCAGTAATCGGCGAACTCGCTCCGCTCCAGAAGCTGGTCGATCAGCTTGCTGCGCTTCTTGGGGTCCTTGTCGGCCAGGAAGGCCCGCACCTCCTCCACGGTCGGCAGCATCCCCAGGGTATCCAAGTACACCCGGCGCAGGAATACCTCGTCCGAACACACCTCCGAAGGCACGATGCCCAGCTTCTCCAGCCGGGCAAACACCAGCTCGTCGATCCGGTTGTTGGGCTCGATCTTGGGGAAGGGCGACGCCAGCGGCTGGGGGACCACAAGCCGCACCACAGCCGGCTGCCGCAGGTACGTGACAATAATGGCCGCCTGGCCGAACCCTTGCACGGTCACCTTGCCCCCGGCATCCACGGCCGCCACTTTCTCGTCGGTACTGCGAAATAGTGCAAGCGGCGTGACGTCCTGCTGCGAGCCGTCGGAAAACACCGCGGTCACTTGGAGTTGCAGGGACTCGCCCTTCTGGCAGACCTTTTCTTGGGGAACGGCCTTGACCGCCGTGAGCTTGGGCAGCGCCGGGCCGCTCCAGGCCGCCCCCCGGGCAACCCACGCAACCAAGAGGTTGTACTCTGGCGAGTTCGGTGCAATCCGTACACCGCCCTGATGGGGAATCGCGCCGGTGGCCTTGAGCAAGAAGAGGCTTTTTGCGGGCTCGGCCTTGTTGACGCGGCGCCCCCGGCCGGCGTGGACCAGGGCCTCGTAATCGGCATCGGGTTCGGCCCCGAACAACGAGAGCTTCAATCCGCCTTTGCCGGCCGCGGCCCCATGGCACGGCGCGGCGTTGCAGCCCCAGCGGCTGATGCGGGGCATCACATCGCGGGTGAAAAACACCGGCCCGATCTCCGGAGGCGGCGGAGCGGGCTTGGGTTCGGGCTTGGGTTCCGGCTTAGGTTCGGGCTTCGCTTCCGGTTTGGGTTCGGGCTTCGCTTCGGGCTTGGATTCGGCTTTGGCTTCGGGTTTGGAGGGCGGATTCGCGGGGGGAGGCTCGCCCGCGGGTGCCCGTGCCAGTCCGACAAGGCCCAGCACCACTGCCAGAAAACACGATGCCAACGCTCTGGTAGCCATCCGGAAATCTCCCGGCAACGGGTAGGCGGGATTCAAGGGGCTTTGCCGCCGGCCCGGTCGGGCCAAAGCGGTCCTCAAGGCACACACATCGCAACGAGCGCCGAAAGCTCCCCGCGGCGCCCGAGATTCAGGCGGGCTATTGCGCCCCATTATGACCGCCGGACGGTTGGGCTACAAGCCCCGGAAGCGCCAGGGCGGCTTCTCAAACTGCAGCATCGCCACACTTCTGAGGGGTGCGGCTCGACCAGGCCCCCGAGCCGGGTCCGTAAGGGCCCGGTGGTCCCGCCCCTGCACCGCCGCCGCTTTTGGATTCCAGGGCGGCACAGGAACCCCCTGACGGGGGCTGACAAGGGGGCAAGAGCAAACCGGAATTTTTGGGCAAGCCAAGCCGGCCTGAAGGCCGAGCCCAAAACAGCCCGTCCCAGAATGTCGCTCTTGGTTGTTCGCATCCGATGCTGCCGCGGCGCCCACCAGGCGCACGCCCCGCGGGTCCCAAGATAGGCCCGTTTACGGGCCTTGCCGCCGAGGCGGCCCATAGGCCCGGCCTTCAGGCCGGGTTCGGCGGCGGAAACGCCTTCTTCCAAATCCCGTGCAATGCCGGCCCCGTTAAGGGGGCTCCTCTGTCGGCTGGAGCTCGTACGCCCATCCGCTGCGTTCACAGGTTAGCGATCGCGCTTTCGACAGCGTAATGAGGAGGCCCGTAAACGGGCCTGACAGGGGGCCCGCAGCACCATAAGACGACTAGCCACCCGGGCCGCCGGAACCCGGCGTCAACGCCGGGCCTATCGGCCGCCTGCGGCGGCAAACGCCCGTAAACGGGCGTTGGTAAACCGCCAGCGACAGGGGGTCCGTAAGGGCCGGGTGATGCCAGCCCTGCACCGCCGCCGCTTGCAATTACTCTGCCGCCAGCACAAGATTGGGTCCGCAAGGCGCAAGGCGGCTCGGGACCTGCTCGAACACGGGCTCTGGGCCCCGCCGTTTGCTCCGTGGAACACAGGCGACCTTAAAGGTCTTGCACAGGAGGAGAGCGATGCGTGCGGGCACGAGGTGCTGGGCGGGCGTGATGGTT
This sequence comes from Planctomycetaceae bacterium, assembly GCA_037442445.1. Taxonomy (GTDB): domain Bacteria; phylum Planctomycetota; class Planctomycetia; order Pirellulales; family Thermoguttaceae; genus JANLFZ01. Next base: position 2,382 of record JBBIQF010000516.1, on the reverse strand, counting down.
ATGCTGGCCGTGTTGGCCGGAGCGGGCGGTGCTCTTGCGGCCGAGCCGGTGGTCGCGGCCGGCTCGGCCGCGGGCCCGTGCGCCCCAGCGGAGCAGCAATACCACGCCGCGCCATCTCGGGGCGGCGGAAACTACCAGGGCGGCGGAGGTTACCTATCGCAGGCGCAGGGAATAGGGCATGAGCATCAGCACGCGCTGGGTGCGGAGCCGGCCCCAGAGGGCAGCCCGGCCCAGGATTTCGCGCACGCCGGGCAAGGCCTCTTCGGCCCCGGGGGCGGCAGCGGCCGGGTCGCTGAGCAATTGCTCGAGGATCGAGCGGGGTTTGGGCAGGATCAAGAGTTCGACTTTGTCCTCGGGCTTCAGGCCCGCGGCGGTCTTGGCATAGGCGATGGCATCGGCCAGCGTGCCCAGGGCATCCACCAATCCGTTGGCGGCGGCCATGCGCCCCGTGAAGACGCGGCCCTCGGCCAGGGCATCGAGCTTGTGGCGGGGGATGCGGCGCGACTCGGCCGCCTTGTCCACGAACTGCCGATAGGTCTCCTCGATCAGCGCGCCCCAGGCGGCCCGCTCTTCTTCGGTAAACGGCTGCGTGGAGGAGAGCACGCCGCTGTTGCGCCCGCGGCTGATGACCTCGGTGGTGATGCCGAGCTTGTTGTACAAGCCCGCCACCACCAGCTTGCCGCCCAGCACGCCGATCGAGCCGGTGATGGTGCCGGGCTCGGCGTAGATGCGGTCGGCCCCCATGGCCAGATAGTATCCGCCGCTGGCCGCCACGTCGCCCAGGCTGGCGACCACCGGCTTCTTGTTTCGGCGGATTTCGCGCCACACCAGGTCGCTGGCCACGGCCGAGCCGCCAGGGCTATCGACGCGGAGCACGATGGCCAGCACTTTGGGGTCCTCCTCCGCCGATCGCAGCGCGGAGATGAGTGTGGCCGACCCCAGCACCGACTCGCCGAACAGGCTGGTGGCGCTTTCGCCCTCGACGATCATACCCACGGCATAGACGACGGCGATTTTCTTGGCCGGCGTGGGCTTTTCGGCCGGGCGCCGCGCCCCGAAGGCCAGTTCCATGAACTTCAGAAAGCCCGGCAGGCCGGCCGCTTCGCTCTCCGAAGGCCGGCCGGGCTGCGCCACGACCGCAAGCGCCTCGGCCCCCAGGCGCTTGCGGAGCGTCTCCTGGTACTCGTCGAAATAGCACACGTGGTCCACCAGCCGTGCCTTAAGGGCGGCCTGGGGGGTGAACATCCCCTGGTCCACGAGGGCTCGGACTTCGGCGGGGTCGAGCTTGCGGTCGGCCGCCACGGTGGCCACCAGGGCCTGGTACGAGTCATCGACGATGGCCTGGATGCTCTCGCGCAGGTCGGGGCTCATGGCGGTCTGCGTGAAGCTTTCCGCAGCGCCTTTGTACTTGCCTTTTTGAAGCAGCTCGAAGCGAAGGCCCAGCTTGTCCAGCAGGCCCTTGTAGAACGTCATCTCGGCCCGCACGCCGGGCAGCATCAGCATTCCCGAAGGGGCCATGACGATCTCGTCGCAGGCGGCCGCCACCAGGTACTGGTTGGTATCGGCGCCGGTCAACTGGGCGATGACGGGTTTTTTCTTGTCCCGCACCCGGCGGATGGCCTGCCGGAACTCGTGCACCTTGCCGGGGCCCAGGTCGGGGTCGTCGAACTCCAGGAGGACGGCGGCCACCGGCTCGTGGGCGGCGCGGTCCAGGCGGTCGATGGCCGCCGCCAGCGAGGTACGCACCTCGCCGAACAAGCCGCTGGCCGCTGGCCCCTCTGGAAAATCGCCCCGCAGGCGCATGCGCCAGACGGTGGGGCGGGCCTTGGCACCGGCTTTGCCGCTGGCCGAGGCCTCGGGCTTTTCCTTGCCCTTGCCGGTGGGCTTGGCTTTGCCTTCGGCACCCTTGGTTTTAAGAGGGGTGGCCGGGGCGGTTTTCGACGTGGCCGCTGCCGGCGGCGACTCGGCCGGCGATTCGGGGCCCGCTTTGGATCGGGGATGGGCGGCCGCTTCCAGGTCCAGAATGCGGTGGACGATCTCTGGGGTGATATCCACCGCGGCATCGTTCCACAACACGGCGGGCTGGCCCATGCCCCGCGGCACCTCGCCGGGCGAAGGCCCCTTGGCCGAGGTCCGGTCCACGCGCAGCACCACCGCCAGGTGGTGATCGCGGGCGTATTCCGCCATGACCTCCATCACCCGGCCGTAATATTGCTGATACAGCCGGGCTTCGCGCCGCGCGAGTTCTTTCTGCTGGAGTTCGCTATCCAGGTTCAGGGCCGCCTGGCGGGCCGAAAGCTGTTCTTCGAGCGACTTGTGTTCAGCGGAAACGGGCTTGAGGGTTTCGAGTTTCCGGGCGAGTTGGGCGACTTCTTCGCGGCG
>JBBIQF010000515.1:0-4744 GCA_037442445.1 Planctomycetaceae bacterium | reverse complement strand
GCCCGCCTGCACCTCGTCGAAGATCAATAGCGCCTGGTGGCGGTCGCACCACTGGCGCAGGCGCTGCATGTATTCAGCGGGGGCGAAGCTGGCGTTGCCTCCCTGGTAGGTCTCGGTCATCACGCCGGCCACCGCCTCCGGCGCGACCCCCAGCCGGGCCAGCGATTCCTCGAACAGCTCGAACCGCGTATCGGGGCAGCGGAACCCGTCGGGAAACGGCACCTGCACCATGTCCTTGTCCAGATTGACGATCCACTCCTTGAGTTTGGGGATGCCGCCGGCCATCTGGGCCCCCAGCGTCCGGCCGTGGAAAGCATTGTGGAACGACACCAGCGTAATCTTGCGGTCGCCGCCCAGTTTGCGGCCCCAGGTGCGTGCCAGTTTGATGGCGCATTCGCACGTCTCGGCCCCGGTGGTCAGCAGGAACACCTTCTTGAGCCCCTCAGGTGCCACCTGGGCCAGCGCCTCGACCACCTCCGCCCGGACCGCCGAGGGAAAACAGTAGTTGTGCAACAGCCCGTGCCGGACCTGCCGGGCGATGGCCTCGCAAATCCGCGGGTGGCTGTGCCCCACGTTGGCCACCAGTACCCCGCTGGACCAATCCAGCCACCGGTTGCCCCAGCGGTCGAAGACCTGGAAGCCTTCGGCCCGGTCCCAGACCACCGGCGGTTGGCCGCTCATCGACTGCGGCTCGAACCGGCGCAACCGCTCGAGAATCGGGATGGACTCGGGCACCGGAATGGGCGTAACGATGCGGCGATAGCGGGTTTCCACCCGGGGTACCGCGCGGGGGGTAAGATCGAAGGCAGGCATGGCTCGATGCTCCTGGCGTCCAGTCTCCTGAGGCCAATAAAAAAACTCCAGCCAGCGGTGGCCCGGTATTTCGGGGATCACCCGCGGTGGAGTTGCTCGTTACGTGCCGGCAGTGCCGCTACGGATGCCGGCGAGCGCCGTATTGTTGCCCACGATTATACGCCCTCGGCCGTGCCCTGCAAGCCCCCCGGGCAGCTACGAGCCGGGGGCGTAAGCCATAAGCCATGAGCCGGGGGCGTGAGCCCCCGGTGTAGCCGGCACGTGTCGTTGCCTCCGCCGCACCCCGGGCTTACGCCCGGGGCTCTTAGGGCCGCACCCCGGGCCGGCGCCCGGGGCTCTTAGGTCGCAGCACGCCGGGGTGCTCGCGCCGGTTTTCGCTTCCCAAAGCCTTACCGCCGCAGCGCCAGCAATTCGTCGAGCATCTGCTGTGCGGTGGTAATGACGCGGGCATTGCCGCGGTACATGGTCGAGGCCAGGATCAGGTCGATCAGGTTCGCCCCGATGTCGGTGTTGGAAAGCTCGACCGCCCCGGCGATAATCTGGCCAATGCCCTGTTCCCCGGGATTGCCTTCGACCGGCAGGCCGGAGTTGACCCCGGCGGCAAAGAGGTTTTGGCCTCGCTGTTCCAGGCCGTTGGGGTTGGCGAAGCGGACCAGGCGGATTTGCCCCAGGTCGCGGGTGACGCCGTTGGAGAACACGCCCCGGATTACGCCGTCTTCGCCCACGATGAAGCTGGTCAGCACGCCGGGGGCCGAACCATCCTGCCGCGAGACCGCCAGGGTGGCCTTGTCGGCCGCCAGGCCGGAAAGCGCGGAAAAATCGAGTTTGAACTCCAGCGGCGTGGCCGAAGCCACCTGCCGGCGCTCGATGGAAACCGTGTCGTTGGTCACGCCGATCAGGTTGCCGTTCCCGTCGAAGCGGATCAGCCCCGTGCCCACAGCGATCTGGGCACCGCTGGCAGGCTGGTTGTCGGCCGAGTCGGCGAACCAGCGGTAGGTCGTCCGGCCGCTGACGCGCTCTTCCAGCACCGCGGTGATCCGGCAGCGTACCGGGATGCCCAGCGAGTCGTAGGCGATGAAGTCGGCCACCGCGCTTTGGCCCACAGCGGTCTGGATTGAACCCCAGGGCATGTTGACGTTCGTCTTGCCGCTGGCGGTAACAAGCTGCATGCCCGACAGATCGATCTCGATGGCATTATCGACCCCGTTGTTGCCGGTGAGCACGATGCGGCCATCGGCCGTGACGATCCCTCCAGGGTTGGCCCCCGAGGAGTCGATGGGAATGGGGTTCACAGGATCGGCGCTGGGCTTCTGGATGCCCAGGGCCTGCTCCATGAAGGTGATCAGGTCGGTCACCGTGGTCGTCTCGTCGATGACGAGTTCCTTGGTTTCCAGGGCCCGGCCGCCCTTGCGCCCGGTGAATTCAAGCGTCGCGGTCGGGGGGACGCCTTCTAGCGGGAAGACACGCTCATACGTCGAGCCGTCGCGGCGGAGAACGTCTTTGAGCAAGGTGCTGGGCAGGATCTTCGGCCCATCGAAGTCCAGTTCCGGCTGCGCCGCCAGGGTGGTGTCGGACACGTTATCGACCAGCGTGACGGAACTGGTGGCGCTGGGGATGGTGGTCAGCAGGTGGAATTCCGAGTCGTTGGTCGATAGGTTGCGGTAAATTCGCCGCTGGGTCCATGTGCCGGTGGGGTCGGTGGGCAGATTGGTCAGTTCCACCCGGCCGCTGACCAGGTTGATGGGGGTACTGATGGGGCTTGGCCGGCTCTCGGCCGGAATGGTGGGGTTGTAAAAGGTCACGTAGTAGCTGTAGTTGCCGGTGAGCATGGTGGTATCCAAGGCCGGCTGGGTGCCCGCCACGGCATCGGACATCACGTCGTCGTAGCTGGTGGTGCCGGCCGGCAACTCGGCGATGAACTGGTAGCTCACCCCGCCATCGCTGGAGCGGTACACATGCAGGGGCCGGCTGGAGGTGGGCAGATTGTCCAGGCGGGCCGAGTTGTCGGCCGGGCCCAACGTTACCGACAGCGGGTCCGAAGGGCTCCCTTCGCTGAAGGCGGGAATGGTGGGCGGCGGGCCGGGCGAGTACGGCGTGGTGCGTACAAGAAGCGGTACAGGTACGTGGCCCCCGGCGTCATGCCTCCGCCGCCGATTGCTTGGCCGGTGATGGTGGTCGGGGGCGGCCCCAGCAGATACGGGGCCAGCGACTGCGACCGATCCAGCGCCGCCTCTGGGGCGGTGTAGGCCCCGTTTCCGAGGATGCCCGTCTGGATGCGCTCGGCCGTGGTCGCCACATCGCCGTTGGGCGTCAGCGTTCCCTGGAGATACACGTTGGCCGTGGACTGGGCAACCGCCGCGCTGCCCAGGGGAATGGTCAGCGGTACCAGCGTGGTGCTTTGTATTTGGAAGCGGTCGTCCACGCCGAACCCCAGCACCCGGTTACCGGTGATGGTCACGATCTCGTTCGAGGCGTTCATCTTGAACACCCCGTTGCGGGTGTACAGGCGCTCGCCTTGCTGCCCCTGGACGATGAAGAAGCCGTCGCCCTGGATGGCCATGTCGGTGGGGTTGGAGCTGATCTCGATGGTCCCCTGGCCGAAGTCGGCGCTGATATCGGCCACCATGGTGCCTAGCCCGGTCTGGCGGGGATTCGTGCCGCCCGACTCCTCGGTGGGCGCCGAACCCAGGCTCATGGTCTGGGCGAACTGGGTGGCGAAGTTCGCCTGCGAGGCCTTGAACCCCACCGTGTTGGAGTTCGCCAGGTTGTTGCCCACCACGTCGATGGTCGTTTCCGCCGCGGTGAGACCCGTAAGTGCCGTCGTCAGCGAAGAGGTAAGACCCATGACTCGTTTCCCTCCGTGTTTTCGATGGGTTCGCGATCCGGCATTGCCGGAATCGGCCGGCAGGATTTCGGCGACGTTTTTGAGCGTCACCCGCTGCTGGCCGATGTGCAGCGTGGCCGTGCCCCCCTCCACCGTCACCCGCTCGACCCGGCCGGTGACTTTGCCGCCGTCGGCATCCAGCCCGGTGACACGCCGGCCGATGAGGCTTGCCGCCGTGGCGATGCTTTGCCCCAGCAGCACGCCGTCTAAGGTGCTCGTGAGCCGCGTGGTGGCGGCGATGGAACGAATCTGGCTGATCTGCGAAAGAATTTCCTCGTTGCTCATGGGATTCAGCGGATCCTGGGCCTGCATCTCGGCCACCAACAGCTCGACGAACTTGTTGAGATCGAGCTTTTCGAAGGCATCCGAATTGGGAGCCTGGGCCCCGCGGTCTCCCTTGATGACTTGAAGCGTTGCGGCTTGCATGGCGACGGCCTGTGGGGTAAGGGTCAAATCACGATGTCGATATGTGAATGGGCACTGCGCCGCGGCGATGGCGGGGGGCTGGAGGCAGCCGGCGCGGCGGCCGGGCGCCGCGGCTCGGGCATCGTCCCATGGGCGTAGGGTTGCCCGGGTGCGTCGTGCCCGGGGCGCTGGGACAAGCCGCCGGACGATCCGCCCGACCACAGCACATCGAAGCGCTCGATGCGCAGGTTGTGCTCCGCCAGGCGCTCGCGAAGCATGGGGAGGTGGTCCAACAGGAGGGTGCGGGCGGCCTCGGTCTCGGCCTCCAGCCGGGCCGATATCCCCCCGTTGTGAACCGTGACCTCCACCCGCAGCGAACCCAGCTCCGGCGGGTGCAGCCGAAGCCGCAGCGGCGTGCCGCGAATATCGGCCGTTTCCATTGCCCGAGCCACACGCTGGACAAAGCGGACGCGGTCGGCCGGCTCGATGCCCGGGCCGGCCTGGCGGTCGGGCGCCTCTTGCGGCCTGGCCGGCGTGTCCGAAGGCTCCGGCCGGCCCGCTGCCGGCTCCGCGTGGTGCGCTGGCTGCGAGGCGGCCGGCTCGCTCGGCCTGGACGCCCCCCAGACCGAGGCCCTCAAGTTC
>JBBIQF010000514.1:0-4750 GCA_037442445.1 Planctomycetaceae bacterium | reverse complement strand
GGCTGTCGGCGGGTCGGTTCCAGGCCACATCGGTTCGGCAATGCAGCCGCGTTGCGATTTCGGCGCATTCCGGCCGGTCGCCCAGCAAGCCCGCGGCGGCCCGGGCAAGCGAAATGTCTCCCACTTCGGTGCAAAGCACGATTTCGGCATCGCGGTCGGCCACCAGGGTGGGAGGCTGCCCGGTGCGGCTGGCCACGGCAGCGGCCAGGGGAGCGGCCGGCATCGGGCCCGGTGCCACAATCAATCGGCGCACCGTCCCTTCTTGCGGGGCGACGCGGGGTTGGGCTCCGGCAAGCCAAGCTTCCAGGGTGGCCAGGCTTGCGCTGTCGGTTACTTCGGGGACAAGGATGCGTCGCAGGTCGAACTGTTCCAGGGCGGCGAGGACCACCTGGCGAGCGGTGCGCCGCAGCGGTTTATCCAATAGCGCGGCCAGGTCCTCGTCGCAGGCCAGAAGGCCCCGAAGGCCCCCCCGGGGCTGGAGCAGTGCGGCATAGATAGCGCGGTCCAGTTCCGCCAGCATGGCGGCCCGCTGTTGGCGGAGCATGGCGGCCAGCCGGGCTTCGACCGCCGCACGCCCTCCAGCAGCCGGGGAACAAAGGGCCACGTGTTGTTCCGCCTGGCTTGGGCCTTGCGGGCCGAACCGCTCGGCCTCCAGCATCAGGCGGCGGCGGAGATCGAGGAGCCGATCGGCCATAGCGGCCGTGTGCGCCCGCACCGCCCGCAGCCACAGCATCGTCCCGCGCAGGGCCAGGTGCCGGATGCGCTGGCCAAAGTAGTCGCAATACCGCTGTTCGGGGCTTGGGCTTGGGCTGCGCCCCAGCGCCAGCCAGCCGCGGCGGACCGGCCGGCTCCCCGCGGGGTTTTCTAACATCTGCTTTTCGGTCTGGGCCAGCTCCGCAGCCGATTGCCGCAGGGCCGCATCGGCTTCGGTTTCCAGGGTCCGAAGGCGGTCGGCTGCCCATTGGACCGCCAAGCGGGCCGCTTCCAGCCGGAATGGCGACGTGTCGGCCAGGCCAAGGATCCATTCGGCCAGGGCTTGGGCCTGGGTTTGCGCACGCTGCTTCAGCCGTTTGACCAGCGCCAGTTGCAGCCGGCTGCACGCCGAATCGCCGTTGGTGGTGCGGTCGCCCAAAACGGTGTTCAGCATGGCGACCAGCCGCACAGGCTCGTTGGGGGCCTCGGCCGGGGCCGTGCCGCGCAACCGCTCCAGGGTATCGCGGAAGAACGCCGATTCATCGCCTCCCAGTTCCTCGCGGACCTGGGCCTCGGCGGCCTGCTGCCAGCATTCGAGCTGCAAAGGCAGCACTTCGGAGGATGGGGCGGCGGGCAATGGATGGCTTGCGGCCTGCGGTTCCTCGGTGCCGGTGGCAAGCGGCAGGCCCTCGGTGGATGGCGGCGAGTCGCCCGCCGTATCGGCCCCTTCGCCGCACCACCGGCGCAACAGGGCCGCCGATAGCGATTCGACCACCGTGCGGACCAGTTCGCTTTGCGTGTAACCCACTTGCGACAGGGCGAAGGTCCTCACGGTCGGGTGCGCGTGCTCGGCCGCCGGTGGCGGGCCGTCTCGCGCGGCATCGAAGAACCCGCCGGCCGCCGTGAGCAGGTCCAGGTACAGGTACTCGGCCAGGGTGTCGGCTGCCTGCTCGAACTGCGGCGGGGTCAGATCGTCGCCGAGGTGCAGAAGGTACGTTTGGAACGGCCCCTGGCGCCCGCTTCGCGGGGCCAGATGACACGTCGGGTCGCCCGGATACCGCCCGCTGCGGCAATAGTGCTCCAGCTCGCGCAAACACGCCGTGGCGTTGGCGATGGCCAGCCCTTTGGCTTGCGTATTGCGGACCGTGGAGTGGGCCAGGATGCCAAACAGGCGGTGCCGCTCCAACCGCAACTCTTCGGCCAGTTGGCCCAGGGCGTATCCCACGTCCAGGACCATGCCGCTTCCGGTGCCGCCGGAGATGGAAGCCAGTACGTACAGCCGCGGCGCAGGCTCGAGCTTTTCCAGCCGGGCGGCTGCCGCGGTCTGGGCCAGGGCTTCGGGCTGGCAAATGGCCTCCAATGTCGCCCGCACGCGGCGGAAAAAGGTTTGCGCGTGGTCCACCAGGGCCAATCGCCCCAGGGGCCGAATGCCCTCGGTTTGCAGCGAGCGGGGGATGTTGTACAGCCAGCGCCGGCTCAGCCAGCGGAGCAAACGATCGGCGTCTTCGCGGTAGTCTTGCGGCTGGCGCAGGGGCATGGCCAGGGTTTGGATCCACTCGGCCGCGTGCCGGGCGGCTTGCACGGCCCATTCCAGGGCCGCCGGGTCGGTATCGACCAGGAGTAGCCGGATGGCCGGCCCCACGGCGGCCTCGCCCAGCCGATGCTCCAAGCGGCGGGCAAGACCCACCAGCACTCGGCCTGCGGTCCCCCCGATGCCGACCACCAGCGTCGGCGAGAGCCGCGGCTGGCATGCCTCGCTGGGCAGGGGGGGCATTTCGCGGCGGACCGGCGGCGGCTCTGGCTCGGGCCGCCACAAAGGCTCGGGGCAGGCAGCGGGCAGCGGGGCACCGCGGCAAGGGGCACTCCCCCGACCGTGCCCCCTGCTCCGTGCTTCCAGCGATTCCGGCTGGCCGGCCACCAGCGGCGCTTCATCCAATGCCAGCGTGCGGAGCGTGGGCGGATTGTCGCCACCCCACGAGGTGGCACTCGGGGCGGCCGGCTCCGGTTCTGGCTCCGTGCCGCCCGAAACCGCAATCGTCGGTACCGTCTCCCGCCATTCGGGAGCATCGTCCGCCGTCGCACCCCGCACCCCAGGCACTACCAGGGGGCGGTCGGCGGCACGCAATGCTTCGATCAGTTCGCGGCATCCCGAGAATCGCTGCTGCGGGTCCTTGCTCAGGGCCCGTTCGATGATCGGCCGATCGCCGGGAGGCAGCGAGGCCAGCCGCGGCCGGCTGTACAAGTGCTGCGACATGAGCTGGGCGGTCGTCCGCCCCGGAAAAGGCAGCACGCCGGTGAGCATCTCTTGATACACGATGGCCAAACTGTACTGGTCGCTGTGCCGGCTGGGATGCCCGTCAAAGGTCTCGGGGGCCGCATACACCGGCGTCAGCCCGCCCACCAGCGAGACGGTGCGGTCGTTGATCTCCTTGACCAGCCCGAAGTCGGCCACCTTCACCCGCCCCCCTACGATCAACAGGTTCTCGGGCTTCACATCCAGGTGCTGGAGCGAATGTTCCTCGCTCATGTAATCCAGGGCATCGGCCGCATCGTGCAAGTACACCAACAGTTCATCGCGCGGGATGCCCGGCAGCCCTTGGCGCCGGCACTCTTCGAACCGGTCTTTGAGGCTGGCATCGGCCAGTTCGGTGAGGATGATCAACTGGCCATCGACCACCTCGATCCGCTCCAGCGAGAGCAAAAACGGATGCCGCACCCGCTTGATGCGTTCCAAAGCCCGCAACTCGCAGGCTGCGCGCTCGTCATCCAGCCGGCCATAGATGAACTTGATCGCCTTGATCAGCCCGCCGGGGGCGCGGGCCTTCCACACTTCGCCATACCCGCCCGCACCGATACGCTCGGTGATGGTGTAGCCTGCGATGGGCTCGGTTTGTGGCTGGACGGGCGATAACACGGCGTTGGACGTTGGCGGTCAAGGGTTGGCGGTCGCCGCGGCCGACGGCCGTTGCGCCGCCTGCGGTGGTCAGGGTGCGGCAAACGTCTCCGGGAATCGAAGGGCACTGTCGAATTGCCCCAGCGTGCAGCCAGCGTCGTGGCAGGCCGACGCCTCCTGGGGGCTGGCCAGGCCGGCGGCAATGACCTGGCATCCGAGCGTGCGGGCCGCCTCGGCAATCCGCCGGATCTGCCGCTGCCGCTCCTTATGCCGGTCCACGCCGCGGACCAGCGCCGGCGCCAGCTTCAAGTATTGCGGGGCCAAGGGAGCCCGCTGCGCAAGCTGGGCCGGACCCGCGGAAAAACCCTCATGCGCCGCCGCCACCCCCACGCTGCCTAGCGCGCCGCACAGGTTGCGCAAATAGGGGGTATCGGCCACGGCGCTGTCGGGCAGCTCGACCACCAGGCGATCGGGTTGGCGGAGCATCTCGGCCAGCGCGGCCAGCGATTCGGCCAACCCCGGGGCACCAATCTCGCTGGCATCGAGTTTCACAAATAGCCGATGCGCACCTGGCGCGGCGCCGTTGTCCCCCGGTGCCGCACCAGAAAGCGCTTGGGCCGCCAGCTCCGCGGCACGCAGCCGAGCCAGCCGCCGCAGCCACGCCGGCCAGCGCGACTCGCTCGCCAACACGTACCGCCGGGCCGCCGGAAGCGCCGGTGCCGGCAGATCCGCCTCGCATAGCACCTCGTGGCCCACGCACTGCCCGTCGGCAAGCGAGACCACCGGCCACAACCGCGGCTCCACCCCGCCCCCCACGACCTGCTCTTGCAGCCGGCGGATTTCGTAGATCAATTCCGCCGGGCTGGAATCGGCCCGGCCCCCGGCGCCCCGGGCGAGGGGCTGCGTGGCCCGGTCGGCCTCGGTCTGATTCTCCCCGGCGAAAAACGTGAACTCCACGTCGGCCACCACCAACAGGTCGCCGTCTTCCAGCGGTGCCTCGTCGATCCGCCGGCCATTGACATACGTCCCGTTTGTGCTCCCCAGGTCCCGCACCCGGTAGCCTCCCCCCTCGCGCACAATGACGGCATGCTCGCGCGACACACGGCTAGAGGGAATGGGCAGATCGGCCGACTCGTTCCGCCCCACCGTGAACGGGAATGAGGG
>JBBIQF010000513.1:0-4758 GCA_037442445.1 Planctomycetaceae bacterium | reverse complement strand
CACGTCAAAGTGCAGTCGGGGGGGGACTCGGGCAACCACGAGGCCCGCAGCATCCACGAACGGGTGCTGGCCAAGCAGGAAGGCTTGGACCAGCGCATCCACTATGACCGGCACCTCCGCAAGAGCCTGATCGACCATTTCTACAATCTGGACGCCACGCTCGAGCAGGTGGCCACCAGCCAGGCCGCCGAGCGAGGCGACTTCGTCGCGGGGGCCTTCGAGGCCCGGTTGCGGCGCAACCCCGATCGGGTGCAGGTGTTAATGACCCGCGAGGGCACCGCGTTCGATGCCCCCCTGCGCCTGACGAAAGCGGTGACACTAAGCGCTGGGCGGTCCCTGCTGGAAATCGCATACCGCCTGGAAGGCCTGCCCCGCGATTGGAAAATCCATTTCGGTGTGGAGTTCAACTTCGCCGGTTTGCCGGCCGGGGCCGACGACCGCTACTTCCACGACCTGAGGGGCAACCGCCTGGGCGGGCTGGGCACGCGCTTGGACCTGAGCGACGTGCAAGGCATTGGGCTGTGCGACGAATGGTTGGGGCTGGACGTGCGCCTGGCCATCTCGAAACCCACTTTCCTGTGGACTTTCCCCATCGAGAGCGTGAACAACTCGGAAGGGGGCTTCGAGCTGGTCCACCAGTCGGTGGTGGTCCACCCGCACTGGTTGGTTGTGCCCGATGCCGACGGCCGGTGGAGCGTCACCATGCGGCTGGCCCTGGACACCACTGCTGCCGAACAGCGTTTGGCCTCCGAGGCCGCCGTGGGCATCCCCCGGTAAAGCCCGCTGGTAGCGATTGGCACTGCGCCGTGGAATCGGCTTGCGCCAACGCGCCGTTGAACCGGTGGCTCCTGGGCCTTTGGCCTGGGACAGCGCTTGTGGCTACGGCTTGCCCGCGGGCGACTTCAACGACCAAAAAGCGCGCGGAACTCAAGCGCGGCGCCTAATCCTTACACCCCGGCGATTTCAAGTAACGGCGGATTTCCTCGGCGCAGTCCTCCTTTTTGACCCGCCATTGGCGCAAGGTGTCGCGGTCCCGGATGGTTACGGTCCCATCGACCAGCGTCTGCCCGTCCACGGTAATGCAGAATGGGGTGCCGGCCTCGTCCTGCCGCCGGTAGCGCCGGCCCACGGCCCCTTTCTCGTCGTAGAACACCGGGAAGCACGGCTTGAGGGCGGCGTAAATCTCGCGGGCGATCTCGGGCATGCCATCTTTGCGGACCAGCGGGAACACGGCGGCTTTGATGGGGGCCAAGCGCGGGTGGAGCTTGAGCACCACCCGGGGGGTCGGCACGCCGTTTTCGTCCGGCGCCATATCCTCGCAGTACGCCTCGCACAAGAAGGCCAAGGCCGCGCGGTCGGCCCCCGCCGAAGGCTCGATCACATGCGGAATGTAGCGCTCGCGGGTTACCTCGTCGAAGTACGTCAAGTCTTTTCCGCTGCCCCGGTACCGCGGCTTGCCATCGCCGTCGCACTCCACGACGAACTCGTTGCCCCGGCGCACGAGCTTCCCTTCCATGTGGCTGCGGAGGTCGAAATCGCCGCGGTGGGCGATGCCCTCCAGTTCGCCGAACTCGCCGGGCCCCAAGAACGGGAAGGCGTATTCGATATCGGCTGTGCCGCAGGAATAATGGCTCAGTTCCTCGGGCGAGTGATCGCGGAGCCGCAGCCGCTCGCTGGCCAGCCCCAAGTCCAGATACCACTGGTACCGCCTCTTGCGCCAGTATTCGTACCACGCCCGGGAGGTGCTGGGATGGCAGAAGAACTCGATCTCCATCTGTTCGAACTCGCGCGAGCGGAAGGTGAAGTTCCGCGGCGTGATCTCATTGCGGAAGCTCTTGCCCATCTGGGCGATACCGAAGGGCACCCGCACCCGGGTGCTATCGAGCACATTCTTGAAGTTCACGAAGATGCCTTGGGCGGTCTCGGGGCGCAGGAACGCCACGCTTTCTTCGCCCCCCAAAGCCCCGATGTAGGTTTTGAACATCAGGTTGAACTCGCGGGGCGGGGTGAGCGTGCCCAGCGCCTTGGCGTCCGGACCCAAAACCTGCGAAAGGTCGGTCACGGTGGCCAGCGACACCAGCGGGCCGTCCCAGTGCAGCTCGCCCGCCTGCTTGCTCCGCAGGTTGAAATACCGCAGGGCCTTGTGCTCGGTCTCCTGGAAGGCTTCCTCGCCCTGGGCCTCGGTGGCCACGAAAATCCGCTGCCCCTTGGCCTCGACCCACCTCCCCTGGAGCTGGTCGTAGCGATAGCGTTTTTTCGACTCGCGGCAATCGACCATGTAGTCATGGAACAGGTCATAATGGCCCGAGCACTTCCACACCTGGGGGTGCATGATGATGGTCGAGTCCAGCCCGACCATTTCGTAGGGCCCCGGTGCGCCCGGGGGGGCGACCAGCTCGTTGTGCGAGGTGACCATGTCGTGCCACCAGGCTTCGCGGATGTTTCGCTTCAGTTCGACGCCCAGCGGCCCGTAATCCCAGAACCCGTTGAGCCCGCCGTAGATTTCGCTGGAGGGATATAAAAAGCCCCGGCGTTTGCACAGCGCGACCAGGTCGTCCATTCTCATGGCAGCAACGCTTTCTCCTGCCGACACTTGAAGCTACCGGCCCAAAGCACGAAGTGTACGGGCTGGGGGCCAAAGCGTCTATGCCAACGCTCCGGCCGGCCTGCGGCCAAGCCAGCCGCTACCCGAGGAGCCAAAGGAACCCTAGAAGGGCCAGCACGGTGCCGGCGGCCACGGCCCACCACAGCCAGCCGGGCACCTGGCGCCGCTTGCGCCGGTAGGCAGCCAGGTCGTGGTCCGATACCCCCGTGGCGCCTCGCTGCGCCACGCGCGGGGCCTGGGACTGGGCGAAGATTTCGGCCAGCGGGTCGGCCCACGGCGTTTCCTGGCCGGGCGGGGCCGCAGGGCTGGCTTCGGACCCAGCCCTGCCGGATTCCGACGAAACGTCCGCGCCGGCCGCCGCCTCAGACGACCCCTCATCGCTTGTCGCCTTCCCAGAGCCACTCGGTGCGCCGGCCGGCGGGCTGACGGGCGTGCTGGCCGGTGAGCCGCTCTTTCGGCCAACGGCCAGCGATCGCCCGCTGGCCCCAGAACCTGCCGCAGGAGCGGTGGCACCGGCCTCCTCGCCCAGCACCGAACTGCCCGCCCCGCCCGACGAGGGTGGGGTACCTTCCGCACTCTTGGGCTGTGCCCGGGCGAGCCGGCCCGAAGAACCCCCAGGCCCCAGATGGCTGCCGGCCACGTACCCATGCACCCGGAGCCACTCGCCCAGCGCCTCGGCCACCTCGCGGGCCGAGCGGTATCGATCCTCGGGCTTCTTGGCCATCATCTTCCGGCAGATGGCGATCAGGTCTTCCGGGGCATCGGGCCGAAGCTCCCGAATGTCCTTCGGCTCCTTCTGCTGATGGGCCGCCAGCCGCTCCGGCAGCGTCCCTTCCGGAAACGGAGGCTGCCCGGCAAGCAGGAAGTACAGGGTGCAACCCAGGCTGTAGATGTCGGCCCGGGCATCGACGCGGTGGCTATCCACGGCCTGTTCGGGGGCTAGGTAGTCGGCCGTCCCCAGCACGCTCTCCTGGTACGCCACCGTCAGCGAAGTCATTTCCTCTTCGCTGAACCGGGCCAGCCCCAGGTCCAGAATCTTCACCACCTCCTGCGGGGTCAACAAAAGGTTAGCCGGCTTGACGTCGCGGTGGATCAGCCCCGCTTGATGCGCGTGCTCCAAGCCCAAGGCGGCCTGGCGGATGTACTCGGCCGCCCGAGCATAATCCAGCGGCCCCTCGTGCTGGACGATCTCTTCCAGGTCGCGCCCCTCGACGTATTCCATGACCAAGAAATGGTTGTTCCCCTCGTTATCGATGTCGTACGCCCGCACGATGTTGTGGTGGTCCAGAGCGGCGGCCGCCCGCGCTTCGCGGTAAAAGCGGGCCAGGTACGACGAATCCTGCACCCGGTTCCGCGGCAGCACCTTGATGGCCACCCGCCGCCGCATCAACAGATGCTCGGCCAGATACACGTTGCTCATGCCCCCGGAACCCAAGAGTTGCAGCAACTTGTACTTCTTGACGAAAAAGCCCTTGTACCGGCCGCGGAGCAACTGATCGGCCTGCCAGCGGGTGAGCAAGCCGGCGCGGACCAATTCGTCGGCCACGCCGGCCGCCTCGCCCGAAGGCCCCAACCGCCCCGCCCCTTCGAGCGATTGCAGGGCCCGCTGGAGGTGGTCCGGCTCGATCAGCCCGCTGCGGCGCACCAAGTCCAGAAAGTGATCGACCGTGGGCTTTTCCATGCCAAGCCCATATCCCCGCCTAAACACCACCTTTTTCAGCCTAGCACGGGTATTCCCCGGCGGCCAGCACCGTAGGAGCCTTTTCCAGCCAGCCCTGGCCTACGGGTCATCCGTGCGTCCTCATCCGCGTGTCACGGTCCACCTTTGGCCCTTCGCCCTTCGACATTCGTCATTCGACATTCGTCCTTCGTCCTTGTTCCCCAGCCCCGGCGGCCCCAGTTCGTAAATGCTGATCAGCGGCACATCCAGGCGCCACGGTCCGATGCCCCCGGCACGAATGCGTTTCTCGAAGGCCGGCTGCACGCCGGCCAGCCACCGGCTATGCTGCGCCGTCCACGCGCTGGGCCGGTGTTGCACCACATACCAGCGCACCTGGCCCGGCGCCCGGGCCCGGTATTCGCACTGCAATAGCCCCCAGCGGTACAAAAGCGCCAGATTCTCGGCAGGGGGTGCGGCAAAGATCACCTTTTCG
>JBBIQF010000512.1:0-4769 GCA_037442445.1 Planctomycetaceae bacterium | reverse complement strand
GGCCGGACGCGCCGGAGGCGGACGCGACGGAGCGCGTCCCTCCAGGCCGCGCCCAGCGCCCGCCCCACGCTGGTCGAGTCGCCGGCCATCATGGTATAACCTTCGCGTCGGTCGCATTGCGAATCGCTACCCAGAAGGTGAAACCATGAGTGGCATCGGTAGTGCAAAGGCGCTGGTATGGGCCTTGGCGTGCGGCATTGCTCTGGCGATGGCCGGCGGCGGGGTCGCTGCGCCGGGTGCGGAGCCCGAGGTGGTGTGGCTGTCGTCGCTCGATCTGAGCCACATGCGCCAGGGTTGGGGCCGGCCGCAGGTGAATCGCTCCATCCGCGAGAAGCCGCTTTCCATCGCCGGGCAGGTATTCCCGCGCGGCGTGGGGACCCATGCCCACAGCACGCTGTGGGTGGACCTGGGCGGCGGCACCGAGCGGTTCGTCGCCCACGTGGGGGTGGATGACGCAGCCGGCGGGCCGGCCTCGGTGGTCTTCAAGATCGTGGCCGACGGCCGCAAAGTCTTCGATTCCGGCGTGATGAAGCCGGGCCAGCCCGCCAAGCGGGTGGACCTGGACCTTCGCGGCGTGAAGCTGTTGCTGCTTTCGGTCAGCGATGGGGGCGACGGCATCAGTTTCGACCATGCCGATTGGGCCGACGCCCACTTTCTGGTGAGCGGGCCCAAGCCCAAGGCCATTGCCGCCCCGCGTGAAGAGGCGGTCATCCTGACGCCCAAGCCGGGCCCGGCCCCGCGGATCAATGGGCCCAAGGTGTATGGGGCCCGGCCGGGCAATCCGTTCTTGTACCGCATTCCGGCCACGGGCCAGCGGCCCATGCGCTTCGAGGCCGATTTGCCCGCCGGCCTGGTGCTGGACCCCCAAACCGGGATCATCACCGGCACCACGCCGCCGCGGGGTGAATACCGCGTGACGCTCCGGGCCACCAACGCCCATGGGTCGGCCCAGCGCGTGCTGAAGATCGTCTCGGGCGATCTCTTGGCCCTGACGCCGCCGATGGGCTGGAACCACTGGTACGCCCACTACCACCGGGTGACCGACAAGCTGATACGGGAGGCGGCCGACGCGATGGTCCGCACCGGCATGGCCGACGTGGGCTACCAATACGTCTCCATCGACGACTGCTGGATGAATGCCCCCAAGCACAGCGATCCGCTGCGGGTGGGCCCCTTGCGCGACCCACAGGGCAACATCCTCCCCAACAAGCATTTTCCCGATATGAAGGCCCTGTGCGACTACATCCATTCCAAGGGGTTGAAGGCGGGAATCTATACCTCGCCCGGGCCGTACACCTGCGCGGGCTTTGCCGGCAGCTATCAGCACGAGGAGCAGGACGCCCGCCAGTTCGCCGCCTGGGGTTTCGACCTCTTAAAGTACGACTGGTGCTCCTACGGCAATGTGGTCAAGGGCGACAAAAGCCCTGAGGCGCTCAAAAAGCCCTATAAGCTCATGGGCGACATCCTCAAGCGGCAACCCCGCGACATCGTGTATAACCTGTGCCAATACGGCATGGGCAACGTGTGGGAATGGGGGGCGGAGGTGGGCGGCCACAGTTGGCGGACCGCGGGCGATCTGGGCTTCGAGCTGGACCGCATCTTCGAAGTGGCCCTGGCCAACGCCCAACACCGCGCCTACTCCCGCCCGGGGAGCTGGAACGATCCGGATTACCTCCAGATCGGCTACATCGGCGACGCCCGCACCGGCGGCCAGCCCAAGCCCTGCCCGCTGACGCCCAACGAGCAGTACGCCTTCATGTCGCTGTGGTGCCTGGTGGCCGCCCCGCTGTTCTACAGCGGCGACATGAGCCGGCTGGACGATTTCACCCTCAACGTGCTGTGCAACCCTGAGGTGATCGAGGTGGACCAGGACCCCCTCGGCCAATGTGCCCGCGTGGTCCACCTGGACGACGAGCGGTTCCTGATGGTCAAGGACCTCGAGGATGGCAGCAAGGCGGTGGGCCTGTTCAACCGGGGGCAGATGCCGGCCACGGTGGTCGCCACGTGGAAGGACGTGGGCATCAAGGGCCCGCAGCGGGTCCGCGACCTGTGGCGGCAGAAAGACCTGGGACAGATGGAGGACCGCTTCGAGGCGACGGTGCCCCGCCGCGGGGTCGTGCTGGTCCGCATCGGGGGTTGAGGGTGGCCTGGGGTTGGGCGGCCGCAACAGTATTTGCAGAGTGTTGCTGCCTGGCCGCGAGAAAAACACCTGCCCGACCCGGCAGAAAGAAGTAGGGCGCGTCCATGCGCCCTCAACAGGCACCGGTCCGTGGTGAACGAGTTTCCCCTCGGGTGACACGTTCCAGGGGACGGTCTGGCAGTATCCGGGTCGGGCAGGGACAGGGGTTAGGGACGCTCCTTCGAAGACCTTATTGGGCCAGGCGATCGAACAACCTGCGGAACTTGGGCATGCGGCGCTGGAGATAGGCGATCCACACGGCGGGCTTCCACAGTTCCACACAGACCGCCGCTCCGATCACCAGCACTTCGCCCCCGGGTTCCACACCGAGGAACTCGCGGAAACCCTCGGGGATGAGCAGCCGGCCCCGGCCCGCCAGTTGCACCGTCTTGTGCCGGGTGGAAAGGAGCCGGCCAAGCATCTGGACCTGGCCGATCCGCCCTTCCAGCTTTCCGGCACGCATCTTCTGCTCGACCAGCGCGACCCCCTCGTCCAGCTTGCTTTGCCATACCGGAGCGCTCCACAAGCTCAGGCACCCGGGCCGCTCTTTGGCGAGGATGCATTCCAGCGATTCGGCACACAAAAGGTCGCCCAATTCGCTGGGAATGACCAGCCGATAGCGGTCGTCCAGCGTCCGCTGGAACTCGCCGAGGAGAAAGGGGGGTGACGTACTGGACATTCAGGGCCATGGTTGAGGACCGGTTTGCCCGAGTCCGTTCGCCGCAACTCGTAGTTCCCTTTATGTGGGCCGGTTTCCCACATGCTGGCCGGTTAAAGCCCGCTCTGTGGGCCGCTGTTCCACAAGCACGAGTGTAATCGCTTTTCGGATTCTTGCAACACCCCCGAAGGAAAAAATTCCGCCAATTTTTCGTGGTCCCCCGAAGTGGATGGAACCGGGTAGCACAATTAGTGGAGTGCGATGTTTTCGGGCACAGCCGCCGGGCCGCACGACGCACAATTCCCGCTTTGAACCCGCCCTGTTGCCTGCCGGCGCGGGTGCAGAGAGCTGCCCGCCAGTTGGCCCCCAAGCGGCTCTCCCGCCAAGCCGCCCAGCCCCGTCCCTATTCGCCCAGGGTCGATTTCCGCCGCAGGATGTGGTGGTAATGCTGGGCGAAGCGGTGCGCCTCGTCCCGCACGTACTGGAGCAACCGCAGGGCGAACGACCGCCGGGCCAGGCGCAGCGGCTCCGCGCGGCCCGGCAGGTGCAGTTCCTCTTGCCGCTTGGCCAGGGCCACCACGCACGGCGGCTGGAGCTGGAGCGTCTCGAATGCGCTGAGCGCCGCCCGCAACTGCCCCAGCCCGCCATCGACCAAGAGGATGTCGGGAAACACTTCGCCCTCGTCATGCAGGCGTTGGAATCGCCGGGCCACCACCTCGTGGATCGAGCCGAAGTCGTCCACCCCCTCGACGGCCCGGATGCGGTAGTGCTTGTATCCCGGCTTGAACGGCAGGCCATCGATGAACTGCACCAGGCTGGCCACCGTCTCCGAACCGGCCAGGTGCGCGATGTCCACCCCTTCGATCACCCGGGGAGGCTGGGCCAGTTGCAGCACCCGCTGGAGGCCGGCCAGCCCCTTCTTGGGGTCGATATGGAACACCTCGGGCTGCACATGGGTGTCCAATTCGCCCCGCTGGTCCAGCGTTTCGAGCAGGTGGATTTCATCGCGCAGCCGGGCGGCTTCCTCGAACCGCAGTTCCGCGGCTGCCGCCTTCATCTCCTGCCGCATCTCCTCCAGGAGGTCCTTCTTGCGCCCTTCCAGGAACTTCTGGAGCCGGCGGATATCCTTGCGGTACTCCTCCCTGGAAATCCGCAGGTTGCACGGGGCGCTGCATTGCTGGATGGAAGCCAACAGGCACGGCCGGAACCACCGCCAGCGGGGGTCGTTCTCCTCGATATCCAGCGTACAGGTGCGGAAGCGGAACACCTTTTGCAACACCTGGATGGCGCCGCGAAGCCCCGCCGCACTCGCGAAAGGCCCATACAGCTTGGTGCCTCGCGGGCTGGGTTCCCGCGTAAACGCCACCCGGGGGAAGTCCTCTTCGGTGTGGATTTCCAGATAGGGGAAGGTCTTGTCGTCCTTGAGGTCCTGGTTGAACTTGGGCTGGATGTCCTTGATCAGCCG
The DNA here is from genome assembly GCA_037442445.1 of Planctomycetaceae bacterium. Classification (GTDB taxonomy): domain Bacteria; phylum Planctomycetota; class Planctomycetia; order Pirellulales; family Thermoguttaceae; genus JANLFZ01. The sequence goes on along the minus strand of JBBIQF010000512.1, from coordinate 467 downwards.
GGCTTCCATCAGCAGGGCATCGACTTCGCTATCGGCCTCCAGGTAGTCGATATCGCGTATCTCTTGCACCAGCGGTGCGGTGCGGCGGTCCTCGGCAGCGGCCTTGAGAAAGTAGCTGCCGGCCCGGGCCCGCAGGTCTTTGGCCTTGCCCACGTAGATGACCCGGCCAGCCGCGTCCTTCATCAGATACACGCCGGGCCTGTGCGGAAACGACTTGACCTTTTCGGCGGCCAGCGAATTGTCTTGGGGCGGCTGGGACATGGTTGCCCAAGTCCTCGGCTCTTCGCCGTCGATAGTTCGTCCTACGGGCCATTATACCGCGCCGAGGTACGCCGCTGATTGCCGGCAGCATGCCGGCAAGCTGTGCTCGCACACCGCCGCACCCCAGAGAAGCTGGACCCGTGCTTGAAGGCCGACCCATTCAAGCGGTTGGCATACCAGCCCTTGCCACGTGCGGCTCGGGTAGC
>JBBIQF010000511.1:0-4782 GCA_037442445.1 Planctomycetaceae bacterium | reverse complement strand
GCTTGGAATCCTCCGAGAACTTGTTGAGGGTGAACTCGCCGGTGATGACTGAATACTCCGGGCCGCGCTCCATCACAAACCTATAATTGCCCAGCGGCAGCTTCAGGGTGATCTGCCCGGGAATGACGAAATGGTCGTCCCACACCGGGACGCGCCGGGGAGGCAGACGGGGCCGGCCGCTGGCCGTGCGGAGATGCATTCGGCAGGGCACAAGCTGCCCCGTGTCCTTATCGACCACGCGGATTTCCAGTTGCCCCTCGGCAGCGAAGGCCGCAGACGCTAGCCACAGCATCGCTGCGCCGATGGACGCTGCACACAACTGCCGGCATCGCGCACCGGCAGACGGCAGCTTCTGGCCGGGCCGGCACACCCCTGGAGCCGAGGCCCCGGGCGCCCGCCGTGCGCAATGGGCAGCTCGATGGCTTTGGACATGACCAATCATGGCACGTGCCACGCTGCAAGGCGGGCCGACTGCCGCAATGGACGCCGCAACGCGCCGCTGCAAACTATTGGGCGCCCCTGTCTTCGGCGTGCCTGATCTCTTGAACGATTTCGGCCAGGCTCTTTCCAGAAAAAAGCTGCTCCCGCTCTTTCGTGTAATCGAAAACCCCCGCCGCGAATTGACGGAGGAATCGTACTGCATCTACGACGCCCAATTCCTGGTAAAGTACCCGAAACGCCCGTTGGTTGATCTCTATCAGTGGCCTTACTTGTATCGTCATTTGTCTATCTCCTCGGCCAACTCCACCGGTGAGAGAACCTTCACCAGTATGTTCGCCCGGCTGGCCTTCCTCAGCAACCGCGCGTCCGTCGTGCAAAAACAATCGACTGCTGCCGCTTCGGCCCGCGCCAAGTGCAACGCGTCCAAAGGTGCGATGCCTTGAGAGACTAGTGCTTCTGCCCTCGCGTCTGCTGCCTTCGATAGTGCAATGTGCTCCCTCGCTTTTGCTAATACCGCGAGCGCGTATTCTTTTGTTACCGGAAGCGGTTCCGCTCCGTTTCATAGACCAACGCATCTGACGAGACCAATTCTACACGCCCGCTCTCGCAGAGGGCAAGGATTCCCAATATCGCCTCGGCCTCCAATGCGATTCGCAGATGGGATGGGGTGTCCAACGGTCTCTGAATCGCGCACACATCGAGGTAAATCTTCATGCTTTCATTGTAGCATTGTTCTGGCGATTTGGCGTCGGTGATCATGCGCCCTGGCGCCTGCCCGGTCAACGGCGGGCGCAAACCCCAGCGACATCGCCCCGCGGGGTTGCGTGGCGCTCAGAAGTCGCTTCCCACACGCGTGGCAGACGGTCATCGGCCGCGCCACGCCGGGTGTCGCGGCCGCAGGCGTCGAGCAAATTGGTTTTCGCTGTCCCGTTGCACCTTGCCCCATCGCCGCCGTGTCGCCAAAAAAACGAGCTACGTCCCGGTTTCTTTCAGCTTGTCGATGAGATAGTCGTACACCTGCGGGTGCTTGACGTCCGGCGCGCCGGGATAGACCAACTCGCACTCGACGCCGACACTGCGGAGCTTCTCCTGGAGTTTCACGCCGAAGTTGGCACTATGGGTGGGATCTTTCTGCTCCTGGCCCATTGCAGGCGGGGCAGAGTAGAACAGGTAGATCGGCGGGTCGTCGGGCGTGACGTGCTCGTAGGGCGAGTACGCCTTAATCCACGGCAGGATCTGCTCCCGCGCCGCGAGGAAGCGGTCGAATTGGGTGTCGCGGGTCTTGGCGTCCTTCGGGTCGGGCATGAAGCCGAAGGCGTGCCCGCCGTAGCGGCTGTTGGGAATCCACTCTTTCATCTGCTTGGGGTCCAACGTGGTCTGCGCGCCGACGACCGCCGCGCACCACAGTCGCGTCGATTCGCGGGCGATGGGATCGGGGCTTTTGGGATCGGCCAGGTCGTCGTGGAAGGCCAGCCACAGGCTCGAGCAGGCGCCGGCCGAGCCGCCCGATGCCCCGATCCGCCGCTTGTCGAGGTTCCACTCGGCGGCCTTGCTCCGCACGAACTGAAGGGCCCGCGCCGCGTCGCGCAGCGGCCATTCCACAGGGGGCTTCACGCCGGCGGCCTGGGCCTGCGTGGTATAGCGGTAGTTGATCGAGACCACGGAAATCCCCGCTGCAAGATAGCGGTCGAGGTTGGGCACCCGGGCCTTGTCGCCCGCCACCCAGCCGCCCCCATGGATGAAAAACACCAGCGGCGTGGGAGACGCCGACGTGGCCTTGTAGAAGTCCAACACCTGCCGCTCGTGCGTGCCATAGGGCACATTGGCCAGCGTCGGCGGGGTCTGCGGCGGCGATTTCGCCGGGCTCTTGGCGGCCGCCTTCGCCTTGGCTCGGACCTTGGCCTTGGGGGTCGGCTCGCCGGCCCGCGCCACCGCCAGCGGAGCCCACAGCAAAAGGGCCACAATCGCCCATCCCATCATGCGTCGCGTCATTCGGTTCATCGGGGCCTCACTCTCTCGAAACGGGGACGTAGCTCGTTTTCGGCACGCCCAGCCGGCGCCCTGCGCACGCGTCGTTGCACCGGTGGAGCCCATTCTCCAAGCCGGTGCCGGTATCGAGCGGGCCGGCCGAGAAGTGGGAAAGTCTCGCCACGGCCGGCGCACGCCCGCGCCTGGCGGCGTAGCCGAAAACATCATACACCAAGCGACCAGCGGCCGCAAACGTGCCGGTGACGGGGACGTACCCGACGATCCTTCGGGCGGCAGTCGCGGGCGCTGGCCGCGGGCAGCCCCCGGAATGCCTATCGGCCGGATGCCGTTTCCCGGCTGCGGGTCGTCCAAGTGTCCTGTTCCGGGTGGCCCGGCCGGCGCAAGGCCGCCACGCCGGAAACGGGGCGTGGTGGGAGTGGGAACTCCGGGCAGAAAACCCAGAATTCGCCGCAGAAACCGGGGCCTTGCGAAAGTGGCGGCCTGGCAATCGTTGCCGCAGGGTGCGGCGGTCACCGGGCCGCATGGGACGCCGCGCACCGCGGCTCGTAGAATCCCCGTAGCAAGGGACTCCAAGCGGAGGTTAACGAGGAGAACGAGTCATGGCGACGGTTACCAAGACGATAGCCCGGCCGGAAATCCGGTTCACCGAACTGTTCATCGGCGGGCGCTGGATGCCAGCGTCCAACGGCAAGACCTTTCCCACGATCAATCCGGCCACCGAGGAGGTGCTGGCCCACGTGGCCGAGGGTACTGCCGAGGACATCGACAGCGCTGTGCGTGCGGCCCGCGACGCTTTCGAGAGCGGCCCGTGGCCCCGCATGGATGCCCGCGATCGGGGGGCACTGCTGTTCCGGCTGGCCGACCTGATGCAGGAGCACATCGACGAGCTGGCGCTACTGGAGACGCTGGACAACGGCAAGCCGATCCGCGATGCGCGCACGATCGACGTGCCGATGGCCATCGAGACGCTCCGCTACTACGCCGGCTACGCCGACAAGATCCACGGGCAGACCATTCCGATCCGGGGCAACCGCCTGTGCTACACGCGGCGGGAGCCGGTGGGCGTGGTGGGGCAGATCATTCCCTGGAACTTTCCGCTGTTGATGGTGGCGTGGAAGTGGGGGCCGGCATTGGCGGCCGGCTGCACCCTGGTGCTGAAGCCCGCCGAGCAGACGCCGCTCAGCTCCCTGCGGATGGCGGATCTGGCCCAGCAAGCCGGCTTTCCCGACGGGGTGATCAACGTGGTGCCCGGCGACGGCCCGGGCACCGGCGCCGCTTTGGTCCGCCACCCGGGCGTGGACAAGATCGCCTTCACCGGCGAATACAAGACGGCCCAGACCATCATGCGCGAGGCGGCCCCCACGCTGAAGCGCCTCTCCTTCGAGCTGGGCGGCAAGAGCCCCAACATCGTCTTCGCCGACATGGAGAAGACCATCCCCGGCTGCCACTTCGCCCTCTATTACAACCAAGGCGAGTGCTGCTGCGCCGGCAGCCGGCTGTTCGTCGAGGATCGGGTGTACGACGAGGTCGTCCAGCGCCTGGCAGAACGCAACCGGCAGTACAAGGTGGGCGACCCTTTGGATCCCGAAACCGAACAAGGCCCCATGGTGGACCGGGCCCAGTTCGACAAAGTGCTGCACTACATCGAGCTGGGCAAGGCCGGCGGGGCCCGCTGCGTGACCGGCGGCAACCGGCTGGGGGATCGCGGCTACTTCGTCGAGCCCACGCTGTTCGCCGAGGTGACCGACGACATGGCCATCGCCCGGGATGAAATCTTCGGGCCGGTCATGTCCGTGCTGCGGTTCCGGGACCTCGACGAGCTGGTGCGGCGGGCCAACGACACCTTCTACGGCCTGGCAGCCGGCGTGTGGACCCGCGACATCCAGAAGGCCCACTACCTGGCCCAGAAAATCCGCGCCGGCACCGTGTGGGTCAACTGCTATGACGTGATCGACCCGGCGGCCCCGTTCGGAGGCTTCAAGATGTCGGGCATCGGCCGCGAACTGGGCCAGCAGGGCCTGGACGCCTACACCGAAACCAAGACGGTGACCGTCGAACTCGGCCCGTAGATCGGAAAGACGCGCTGCCGCTGCCGGCATGTGGGACAGTGCATAACGCAAGCACGCGAAGCCGCAGCGCCGGGACAATCGCAACCGCCGGAGCGCCAGCCAACGGGGCTCGGCCGTGGCCGGCGTTATGTCCCCCCTTCTTCGCGCAAAACCTCCTCGAGCTGTGCCCCGACGATCGGCGGTTCATCCACAGCAATCTGCCATACAATGTCCAAGTTGACACCAAAATAGCGATGGCAGGCGTCCGGGACCGGTTAATACATCGCTATTTTGGTGTCAACTT
>JBBIQF010000510.1:0-4792 GCA_037442445.1 Planctomycetaceae bacterium | reverse complement strand
CGCCGCTACCGGCTGCGGGCCACGGTCCGACAGGGCCAGCAGGTGGTGCTGGAGGCCACCTCGCCGCCCGTGGCGGAAGAACCGCCTGGCGGAGGCCGACTGGCGTTTACGCACTTCTGGCACCCTCAAACTCTCTGGGACATCCACACGCCCCAGCACCAGTACGAAGCTACCGTTTCGCTATTGGACGGCGAAGGTCGCGTGCTGGACGTGGCCTGGCCCCAGCGCTTCGGCTTCCGCGAGTTCTGGATCGAAGGCCGCGATTTCTATCTCAACGGCAGCCGTATCTTCCTGTCGGCCGTGCCCTTGGATAACGCCCAGGTGGGTGAGGCCTGGGCCAGTTATGCGGGGGCCTGCGAGAGCCTGCGGCGACTGAAGAGCTTCGGCATCAACTTCGTGTACACCCACAATTACGATTGCGAGCCGGGGTCGCATCTGAGTTTCGAGGAGATCCTGCGGGCTGCCGACGACGTGGGCATGCTGGTGGCCCTTTCGCAGCCGCACTTTGCGCATTACGACTGGCGCGATGCGGATGCTGAGAAGACCAACGGGTATGCCCGGCATGCGAAGTTTTACGTGGAGGTGGCCGGGAATCATCCTTCGGTGGTGATGTATGCCACCAGCCACAACGCCACGGGGTACAACGAGGACATGAACCCCGACCTGATCGACGGCATCCACGATCCGCGGGACGGGTGGTCGCTGAACAATGCCCGGCGGGCGGTGCGGGCCGAGGCCATCATCCGCAGCCTCGATCCCACGCGCATCGTGTACCACCATTCCTCCGGCAACCTGGGGGCGATGCACACCAGCAATTTCTATCCCAATTGGGTGCCCATCCAGGAGATGTGCGACTGGTTCGAGCATTGGTCCACCGAGGGCGTCAAGCCGTTCTTCACCTGCGAATACGGGGCGCCGTTTACCTGGGACTGGGCCATGTACCGGGGCTGGTACAAGGGGCATCGCGAGTTCGGCAGCGCCGTGGTGCCGTGGGATTTCTGCCTGGCCGAGTGGAATGCCCAGTTCTATGGCGACGCCGCGTATCGCATCAGCCCCCAGGAGAAGCGGAACCTCCGCTGGGAGGCCGAACAGTTCCGCCAGGGGCGGTTGTGGCACCGGTGGGACTACCCCCACCAGCTCGGTTCGAGCGACTTCGACGAGCGGTATCCCATCCTGGCCCGCTATCTCACCGAACCGTGGCGGGCTTTCCGGGCGCTTGGGGTTTCGGCCATTTCGCCGTGGGAGTACCACGTGTATTGGAAGTTGCGGCCGGGCATGGTGCGGAACCGCCGCGTCGAGCTTCCCACCGACTGGGAGAACCTCCAGCGCCCGGGCTACAGCCCGGATTATCTGGAAGATCGCTTCGAACGCATGGACATGGCTTATGAGCCGCAGGACTGGGTGGCCACACCCGCGGCCCAGGCCATGTATCGCAACAACGGCCCGCTATTGGCTTACATTGCCGGCAAGCCCGATGCTTTGACCAGCCAGGACCACAATTTCCTGCCGGGCGAGTCGGTGGTGAAGCAACTGGTGGTGATCAACAACTCGCGCCGGGCGGTGGAATGCACGGCCCGGTGGCAGTTCGGCCCGGCCGCCGATCGGCCCCAGGGCGCGGCGCGTGCCGGTCAGTCCGCGGCCGAACCCGCCGGGGCCAAGCCCTCTTCCCCGCCGCTGGCCGAGGGTTCCACGCGCATAAGTGTTCCCACTGGCCAACAGCAGCGCATCCCTCTGCGCATCGACTTGCCCGCAGATCTGGCACCGGGGACCTATGCGCTATCGGCTGTGTTCGAGTTCACCGGGGCCCGGCGCCAGGAGGACCGGTTTGAAGTGCACGTGCTGCCCCGGCCCGATGCCGGGCCGTTGGCCGCGCCGGCCGGCGCCAAGGTGGGCGTATTCGATCCGGTGGGCCAGACGGCCAAGCAACTCCGCCGCTTGCCGATGGCCTTCGATTCCCTCAAGGCCGATGCCGACTTGCGGGGATACGATGTGCTGGTCGTGGGCAAGTCGGCCTTGACGGTCGATGGGCCAGCCCCCCGGCTGGAGGCGGTCCGCGATGGCCTGAAGGTCATCGTCTTCGAGCAGACCGCCGAGGTGCTTCAAGACCGCTTGGGCTTCCGGATTGCCGAATACGGGCTGCGCCACGTATTTCGCCGAGTGCCCGACCATCCCTGCCTGGCCGGCCTCGAGGAAGAGCAGTTGCGCGACTGGCGCGGCCAGTCCACGCTGCTTCCCCCCAGGCTGAAATACCAGCCCAGCGACCGATACGCCGGCGCGCCGGTGGTGCGGTGGTGCGGCATGGAGGTTCCGCGGTTGTGGCGGTGCGGCAACCGCGGCAACGTGGCATCGGTGCTGATCGAGAAGCCTGCGGTGGGCGATTTTCTGCCGCTGGTGGACGGCGGTTTCAGCCTCCAGTACAGCCCGCTCTTGGAATACCGCCAGGGCCGCGGAATGGTGCTGTTTTGCCAGATGGACGTAACCGGCCGCACCGAGGACGACCCGGCCGCCGACCGGTTGCTCCGCAACATCCTGCGGTACGTGTTGGAGACGAAGTACCCGGTGGTACCCGAGCGCAAGGCCCAATATGCGGGCGGCCCCGAGGGGCGGGAGTATCTCCGCCAGGCCGGCATTGCGTTCGCCGAGTACGCCGGGGGCGAGCTGGCGAGGGATGAGGTGCTCATCGTCTCGCCCGGTGCCGGCGGGAAGCTGGCGCCTCATGCCGCCGCGATTGCCCGGTGGCTCGAGGCCGGGGGCCGGCTGGTGGCTTTGGAAATGGAGGGTGCCGAGGCCAATCGTTTTCTGCCCCGGCCCATCCGCACCGCCCGGCAGGAGCACATCGCGGCCTGGTTCGCGCCGCCGCCGCGGGCGTCGCCGTTTGCGGGAATCGGGCCGGCCGATGTCCACAATCGCGACCCCCGCCCGATGGCCCTCGTGCAATCGGGTGCCGAGGTGCTGGCCGGCGGCGTGCTGGCCAGTGCTGGCGGCCAGGTCCTCTTCTGCCAGATGGTTCCCTACCGTTTCGTGAAACGGCCCCAGGCAAGCCCGGAGTTCTCGGTGGCCGAAGGCGACGCGGCCGAAGGCCGAGCCAGCGCGCTCGTGGACATGGCCACGGTGCCGTGGGCCCAGCTCGGGCAGAAAGTGACCGCCGGCCAGCCGGGCAAGACCTACACCCTGGCCGCTATGGTCAAGCCGCTCGGCACACCCGCGGCCGTGCGCCTGGAGGTGGAGCGTGCCGGCCGGCCCTGGGACCGCGCCGTACGGGGCCAGGACCAGAACCTTCCGGCCGACCAATGGACCGAAGTCCACGTTACCTTCCAGGTGGACAAACCCTATCCCGAAGGGTGGCAGGCGTACCTGCACGTGGCCCAGGCCGAAGCCCGGCTGCGCGCCGATGCCTTCCGGCTATACGAAGGCCCCTACATCCCCTGGAAGCCAGGCACGCCGCCCGGCACGATGCCGAAAAACCTGTTTGCCAATCCGGGCTTCGAGTCGGGCACGGCACCCTGGTACTTCAACTGGAACACGGAGCAGCAGAACCTGCGCAAGACCTTCCGCCATAGCGCGTTTCTGCTCAGCCGGCTACTGGGCAACTGTGGAGTCCGGGCCTCGACACCCCTGTTGGAGCGCTTCGGGACGCCGCTGAACCGAACCACGGGCGTGTCGCTGGTCAAGAACGGCGACTTCGCCACCGACGCGAACCAAGACGGCGTGCCGGATGGTTGGGTCCTCTCGTCGGAAAACAAAGAGGCTCGTTGCAAGCTGGAGGCGGCCGGGCCCACAGGACACTCGGTGCGCATCGAGTGTCCCGCGTCGGGCGGCAAGCGCGGCGGGGCCATGCTGGCCCAGCACAATCTGCCGGTGCGCCAGGGGCAATGGTATCGCATCGGCTTTTTCGCCAAGGCCAAGGGGCTTGCGGCGCGCCAGGTGTTGCTGGCCGTGCAGGAAACGGTCCGCTGGCAGCCGATCCTGGATTACCAGCGATTCACCCCGGCCGAAGAGTGGAAGGAGTTCACCTTCGTGCTTCCTGCCAGGGCCAGTGCCGATGCCAACCGGCTGCAAATCTGGTTCGAGGGCGAGGGGACCCTTTGGCTGGCCGGATTGACGCTGGCCCCCTGCGAGGCGCCGACCGTGGGGCGGTGGCTGAGCGGCCTGTACCTGGACAAGCCCCAGGAGTGGGACGATCCGTACCGCTTTTTCCGCTGGTAAGCTCCGTACCGCTTTTCTTGGTGGCATGCGTAGTTCGGATGCTTACGGCGGCCCAAGCAGCACCAACGTGTGGCCTGGTGAACCTCGTCCCGTCTGGCCGGCCTGCTGCGGCCGGGCCAGCGGAATCCGGGCGTAAGCCAGCAGGCTATCCGGGGCGGCCACCGGTTCCTGGGTCCGCGAGCCCTGAGTGAGCGTCAAGGTGATGCGGGGCACGGTGGCCTCGACATAGCGGACCACGTCGTTGAGGGTGATTTCCGGCCCGGCAGGGCCCGCCGCCTTGCCCTCCAGGGCATCGAGCAGGCATTTGGTGAACACGCCGTGCTTCCACTCGGGGTGTTCGGCGGCAAGCTGGCTCCCCTTGGAGGCCGCCACGGTGAAGATCACGTCATCCTGGAGCCGGCGGATGGCAGCCTTGAGGTTCCGGCTGCGCGGGGGCTGAAGGGCGCCGCTGTGGCAGGTATCGAGGAACACCAGTTTGCGGCAGGGGATGTCGGCCAGCAGCCGGAAGTCGTCCCAACTGAGGCATCCCTCGTAGGATCGCCCTAGGTTGGCCATCCGGAAGTCGTGCCCGATGAAATAGTACTGG
>JBBIQF010000509.1:0-4832 GCA_037442445.1 Planctomycetaceae bacterium | reverse complement strand
AAAGCTGTGCCGACGATGTCCGCCAGCAGGTGCAACGGGCGGTGGCCCGGCACGAGGAGGTCTTCGGGCACAAGCCGCAGGGGCTGTGGCCCTCCGAGGGGGCGGTCTGCCAGGGCATCGTTCCCATGATCGCCCAGGCCGGCATCCAGTGGATCGCCACGGACGAGGAGATTCTTTCCGCCTCGACCGGGGGGTGGATCGCCCGCGATGCCCAGGGGTTCTTGCGCAATCCGGAGTTGCTCTACCGGCCGTGGCGCGTGGAAGAGGGGGGCCAGTCGCTGCAGATCATCTTCCGCGACCACGCGATGAGCGACCAGATCGGGTTCCACTACCAGCGGCAGCCGGCCGACGCGGCGGTGGGCGACTTCGTGGGCCGGCTGGAGGCGATCCGCCGGGCGATTGCGCCGTCGGCGGCCCGGCGGCCGGGGCTGGTAAGTATCATCCTCGACGGCGAGAACTGCTGGGAGTACTACCCCCAAAGCGGCGTGGAGTTCCTGCGCAAGCTGTACCTTCGGCTGGTGGAGCATCCGCGGATCCGGCCGGTGCGCGTGGGCGAGTACCTGGCCGCCTGGCCTGCCACGGACAAGGTGGCCCACCTGTTTCCGGGGAGTTGGATCGGCCACAACTTTGCCATCTGGATCGGCCAGCCCGCCTGCAATCGCGCCTGGGACCTGCTGGCCGACGCCCGCAACGTGCTGGTCCGCGAGGCGGAGGCCGGCCGGCTGCCGGCCGACACCCTGGCCCGCGCCTGGCAAGAACTGTACATCGCCGAAGGGAGTGACTGGTTCTGGTGGTTCTACGACGCGCACCGCAGCGCGCAGAACCCCCTGTTCGATCGGCTGTTCCGCAGGCATCTGGAGAACATCTACACGCTTTTGGGGCAGACGCCGCCGGTGGAGCTGGCCCGGCCGATCCGCCCCGGCTACCGCCTCCCCCTGCATTCTGCGCCTACGGCCCTACTGCGGCTGCAGGTCGATGGCCGGCGGACGTACTTCGAATGGCTCAACGCCGGGCGCTACGTGTGCCAGGGCGCGCGGGGGGCCATGGCCATGGCCGCCCACGGGCTGGTGACCGACCTCTATTTCGGCTTCGACCTGGAGCGGTTGTTCGTGCGCCTGGACGCTTGGGGGGGCCCGGTCCGCGACCGCTTCGCCGAACTCGATGCCCTGCGCCTGGTCTTCTTCGAGCCGGAAGGCTTCGTGGTCGAGGTTTCCGGGCCGGCCCGGCGGAGCCCGCAGGCGATCCTGCGGCGAGGGGGCCAGGTGGTGGCCAGCCCAGGCCTCGAGGTGGCCGCCGACGCGGTCTTCGAGTTGGCCCTCCCGTTCCGCAACCTCGGCGTGCGGGCCGACCAGCCGCTCCAGTTCTTCGTGGAACTGGTGCGGCAAGGCCGGGTGCTGGAGCGCGTGCCCGCCGAAGGGGCCATCGAAACGGCGGTCCCCTCGCCCGACTTCGAACTCATCATGTGGCAGGCCTGAGCGACCCCCTCTGGCCCGGGCACGCTCCCCCGGCCTGCACAGGCTCCCTCGGCGCGGACCCGCCCCCGCCGGCAGGCCGCCGCCTCGGGCAACACTCAGGTTCGGGCCAGTTCCGGCTCGGGGGCGGGTTGGGCTTGCGCAACGGCCGCCTCGGCCGGCGGGCGGAGGACAAAACTCAGCACCGCAGCCAGCACCAGCAGGCCCGCCGCCAGGTAACACGAATATGCAAAGGTGTTGAAGGCGTCGTACAACCAGCCTTGCAATTGCGAAAGGACAAAGCCCCCCACCCCCCAGGCCGTGAACACCAAGCCGTAATTGACGCCGAAGTTCTTCAGGCCGTAATAGTCCTTGGTCACCGATGGGAACAGCGCCAGGTTGGCACCGTAATTGGCCCCAATCAATGCCGAAATCACCGCCATCACCCCCACCGTCCCCAAGAAGGACCCGGGAGAGGCCAGGGTGAGGGTAATCATCAGCGCGGCCTGGACAAGGAAGCACACGAGCATGGTTCGCTGCCGGCCCAGCGTGTCGGAGAGCCAGCCGGCCAGAATCCGGCCGGCCCCGTTCCCCACGGCCAGCGAGGCCACCAGCACGAATCCCAGCTCGATGCCCGCCTGCTGCTGGCCGATCTTGGCCAGTTTGGAAATGATCATCAGTCCTGCGCCGGCCCCGCAGGCGTACAGGAACCACAACATGTAGAACTGCCAGGTGCGCAGCATGCGTGTGGGCGCAAACTCGCGCTGGCCTGCCCTGGCGGCCCCCTGCGAGGTTCCCGCACCGGCCAACACATAACCTTTAGGCGGCGGCGTGAGCAGTTGCGCCAGGCCCACGACGACGATCAGAAACGCCACACCGAGGATAAGCATGGTGTTGCTGATGCCGAAGGCTTTGAGCAGCCAGGTGGCCAGCGGGGCGGCATACACCGAGGCCAGCCCGAAGCCCGAAACCACCAGCCCTGCGATCAGTCCGGTCTTGGCGGCGGGGAACCACTTGACCGCCGGGGGCGTGGCCGCCGCGTAGCCAAACCCGATCCCCGCGCCGGTCAACAGGCCAAATCCCACGACGTAGCCCCAATAGGTGCCGGTGACCGCGGCCAGGATCATCCCCGCACCGACCAGCAGGCCGCCAATGGTGGCGGCCAGGCGCGGGCCCATGCGGTCCTGGAGCCGGCCGGCGGGCACCATCAAGAAGCTGAACGCCAGGCAGGCGATCGAATAGGGCCACGCGCTTTGTGTCTCGCTCCAACTCCACTCCTTGGTGATGGCCTTGCTGACGACACTCCAGGTGTACAGGATCCCCAGAGCCAGGTTGATGCCCAAGCCGGCCAGGGTTACCCGCCAGCCCAGGTTCTTGACCACAGTACTTTCTTGTCTTTGACCAACTTCGCGCATTGCGTCCTCCTCGGGGCCGAGAGATTCGCTACCTGCCGGCCGCGGCAGCGGGCTTCTTGCCATCCGGCGGCCTGCGTGCCCCGGCAGGCGCCGGCTGGGCTTGGTCGCCGAGCGGCCGACGAAATCCGGCATTGTAGCCGGTAGCGCCCTATAAAGACTAGTGCGCAGGTGATGAATGACGGCCCGAGGAGACAAAAATCCCCCGGCAAAGCGGGGGTGTGCAAAGGGTTAGATCGACGAGGGGGAATCGATGCCCGGCGCCGCCGCGCCTCTGACTGGCGTTGGGGCGCGGCACCGTCAGTGGCGGTATTTAGGGCGATGGGCCGGGAGCCGCCGGGGCCGGTTCGGCCGGCTGCGGTTCGGGCTCAGCGGCAGGGGCCGCGGGGGCTTCCGGTTCGGTTTCGAGGACTGGCCGCGGCGCCGCCACCCGCACCCGGTCACGGACTCCGACGAACTCCAGGATGGCCCGAGGTGCCGAATCGCCCCGGCGCGGCCGGGCCAGCCGAACGATGCGCGTATAACCCCCCCGCCGTTCTTCGAAGCGCTCGGCGAGCTTATCGAACAAAATGCGTACGGCCTGCTTGTTGCCCAGAAGTTGCAGGACGCGGCGGCGGGCGGCCACCACGGGGGCGACGGCCTGGGCCCACTCAACCCATTGCGGGCTGTGGCGCCACGCCCGCCAGGCCTCGCTGTACCGCTCCACGCCGGGCCGGAGCTTCTCGGCTCGCCGCTGGTCCGGCAGCACTCGCCGGGCGATGCTGATGCACTTCTCGATCAGCGGCCGCACCTCCTTGGCCTTGGCCAGGGTGGTGATGATCCGGCCGCGGACCTTCGGCTTCTGCGCCTCGTCCAAATACACATCGCCTTCGGTAAGGATCAGCGCCGTGGCCAGGTTGCGCAACAGCGCCCGCTGGTGGCTGGGACTGCGCCCTAGTTTGCGGCCTTTTCTTCGGTGTCGCATGGCGGTGGCGTTGGGGGGCTAGAAGTTCGGGCTAAAAGGGGCTGAGCGTGGCGGGCGGCAAGCGCATCCCCAGGCGCAGCCCCAGATCGGCCAACTTTTCTTTCACTTCGTTAAGGGTCGTCTCGCCGAAGTTGCGGACTTCCAGGAGCTGCTCCTCGGTGCGGACCACCAGGTCGCGCAGCGTGTGGATGTTCTCCGATTCCAGGCAGTTGGATGCCCGCACCGACAACTTCAGCTCGGACAACGGGAGGTTCAGTTTGGCCTCGGTGGCCGGGTCCAGCGTCACGGTGGCCGTGGACCGCGGCTCGGCGTGCACCTGCAACCCCAGCTCGTTGTACTGGACGAAGGGATTGAGGTGCTTGCGGAGGATCTTGGCCGCCTCGACCAGGGCCATCTCGGGGTGTACCGAACCGTTGGTCCAGATCTCCATGGTCAGGCGGTCGTAGTTGGTCTTCTGGCCCACGCGGGTCTCTTCCACCTCGTAGCGGACGCGGACCACGGGGCTGAAGGCCGCATCGACCGGGATGACGCCGATCTCCTGGATCTGGGGGGTATGCTCGGTGGCGGGGACGTACCCCCGGCCAGTCTCCACGACCAATTCCATCTGGAAGGGGACATCCTCGGTCAGCGTGGCGAGCACGAGGTCCTTGTTGATCACCTCGACCTGGTCATCGCCCATCACATCGGCGCCGGTGACCACGCCGCGGGTGTTTTTTTCCACGCGCAGCACGCGGGGCTGGGAGCTGTAGCTTTTGACCACCAGCGATTTGACGTTGAGGACGATATCGGTGACATCCTCGACCACGCCGGGCAGGGTGGTGAACTCGTGGAGCGCCCCGTGGATTTTGATGCGGGTGACGGCCGCCCCTTCCAGGCTGGAAAGCAGTATCCGCCGCAGGCTGTTGCCGATGGTGACGCCGAAGCCGCGTTCGAAGGGCTCGGCCACGAACTTGCCGTAGGTGGAGGTCAGCGACGCGCGGTCGCAAATGACCTGGCTGGGGAGTT
>JBBIQF010000508.1:0-4836 GCA_037442445.1 Planctomycetaceae bacterium | reverse complement strand
GAAACCGCCGCCACGCCCGCCGCCGAGACCAGCATCCGCGTTTCCGTCCAGGTCCTCGACCGGCTGATGAACCTGGCCGGCGAACTCGTGCTGGCCCGCAATCAACTCCTTCAAGGTACTTCCGGGGCCGAGCATGGCGCCTTGGGGGCGGCCGTGTCGCGGGTCAGCCAGGTCACCACCGAGCTTCAGGAGGCGATCATGCAGACCCGCCTCCAGGTCATCGGCACGGTGTTCAACCGGTTCCCGCGCGTGGTTCGCGACCTCAGCGCCGCTTTGGGCAAGCAGTGCCAACTGGTGCTCGAGGGGCAAGAGGTCGAGCTGGACAAATCCATCCTGGAAGCCATCAGCGACCCCTTGACGCACCTGGTGCGCAACGCCGTGGACCACGGCATCGAGCCGCCGGAAGAGCGCGTTGCCCGGGGCAAGCCGGCCTGCGGCACCATCCTGTTGCGGGCGTTCCACCAGGGGGGGAAGGTGCACCTGGCCATCAGCGACGATGGGCGGGGCATCGACGTGGCCCGGCTGCGCGAGAAAGCGGCCGCCCTGGGGCTCATCTCGCCCGATCAGGCCCGCGCCTGGTCCGACCGCGATGTCCTCCAGTTGATCTTCCGCCCCGGCTTTTCCACGGCCGAGAAGGTGACGGATGTGAGCGGCCGGGGGGTGGGCATGGACGTGGTCAAGACCAACATCGAGCGGATCGGGGGGAGCGTATCGGTCGAGACCCGCCTGGGGCAGGGGACCACCATCCATGTCACGCTCCCTTTGACCCTGGCCATCCTCCCGTCGCTCATCGTGCGCTGCCATGGCCGGCGGTTCGCCATCCCCCAGGCCAGCATCAGCGAATTGGTGCGTATCCGGCCGGGCGAGACCGGGGCGAAAATCCAGCGGGTCAAGCAGGCCGAGGTCCTGCGACTTCGCGACATGCTGCTGCCGCTGGTGCGGTTGGAAATGGCCCTGGGCATCGCCCAGCCCGAAGACGAAACCGCCGCCGTGCGGAACGTGGTGGTGCTGGAGACCGGCCAGTTGCGCTACGGCCTGGCCGTGCAACGCCTGGACGATTCGGAAGAGATCGTGGTCAAGCCGCTCGGCCGGCATATGAAGCAGTGCGGCCACCTGGCCGGCGCGACCATCCTGGGCGACGGCAGCGTGGCATTGATCCTGGACGCCGCGGGCATTGCCGCACGCTGCCAGTTGGGGGCCGTCCAGGCCGAAAGCATGAAGGCCGAATCCCATGCCGCCCAAGATACCGGCGAGGAAACCCAGCCGGTGCTGTTCTTCCGCAACGACCCGCAGGAGCAGTTTGCGGTGCCCATGCACGCCGTGGCCCGGCTGGAACGCATCGCCGCCGCCCAGGTCGATAGCGTGGGCGGCCAGCGCGTGCTCCAGTACCGCGGCGGCACGCTCCCTTTGGTGTGCCTGGAAGACCACATCCGCGCCCGCCCCATGCCCGAATGCGACCGCCTGTACGTGGTCGTCTGCCGGGCCGGCGGCCGCCAGTTCGGACTCTTGATCCGCGAGGTGGTCGATATCCGCCCCTTCGGCGCCCGGGTCGATACCAGCCTGTTCCGCGAGCCGGGGGTGATCGGCTCGGCCGTGATCGACGGCCAGGTGACACGCATGTTGGACCTCTTCGAGCTGATCTCGCAAGCCCGGCCCGACTGGTTCCCCCAAGGGGCCTCGGTGGCCCCAGCGCCGGCAAGCGACGGCGGCAGCCAGGCCACCGTGCTGTTGGCCGAGGACTCCGACTTTTTCCGCACACGCCTGACCGAGATCTTCGAGCAGGCCGGCTACCGGGTGGTGGCCTGCCCGGATGGCGCCGCCGCCTGGGCCGCCATCTCCGAAACGCAAACCCCCTTCGACTGCCTGGTGACCGACCTGGAAATGCCCGAGCTGGACGGTTTTGAACTGACGCGCAAAGTGCGGGCGGAGCCGGCCCTTGCGGGCCTGCCCATCGTTGCCGTCACCAGCCTGGCCAGCCAGTCCGACGAACAGCGGGCCGCCGAGGCCGGCGTGGACGAGTACCACGTCAAGCTCGATGCCGAACGCCTGCTGGCCTGCGTCGCGACGCTGGTCCAGCGCTGGCGAAAGCAGCGCGCAGGTGCCGAAACCTCGTTACGCCAATAAAGGAGCGGCCATGAGTATCGCCAACACCGAACGCCGCCTCGCCGGCGAACTGGAACTGGCCACCTTCTTTTGCGACCACTTGCTCTTGGGCGTGGAACTGGGCGAGGTCGAAGAAATCAACCGCCACACCCAAGTCACCCCCGTGCCCGGAGCACCGGACTGCGTGCGCGGACTGATCAACCTTCGCGGCGAGGTGGTTACCGTGCTGGACCTCAAGACCATCCTTGGGCTGGGCACGACCGAGATCGGCCCCGGCACGCGGAACGTCATCGTCCGCTCGCAAAACGAACGCATCGGACTATTGGTGGATGCCGTCTCCGACGTGGTGCGGGCAAGGCGCGACGAGCTGTTGCCGTGCCCCGCCAACTTCGGCCAGGTCGATAGCCGGTTTTTCCGCGCGGTGTACCGCCTGGAGGGCCGGCTGTTGGTGCTGTTGGATGTCGCAGCCGCCACCACCACCAACGCGTAGGGTGGGTGCTCCGCACCCACGCGGGCGGTTACCCCAAACGTTATTCAATCGCGTGCGTGCAAAGCACGCACCCTACACGGCCGTAGGGTGGGTGCTTTGCACCCACGCGGCAAATTACGCCATGCATTCCCACACGTGCGTGCAAAGCACGCACCCTACCAACCTTTACCTTTGGAGGTGAACGTATCATGAAGTGGTTTCGCAACCTTCGTCTGCGGGGCAAGCTGCTGGGCGGCTTTTTGCTGGTGGCTGCCATCACCGTGGCCATAAGCGGCATGGCCATCTACAGCCTCTGGCGCCTGGATGGGCATACCGACGAGATTGGTGGCGTGATCTTGCCTAGCGTACAGGGCTTGCAAGAGATGGCCATCGGCTGTAGCGATGTCGCCATGGCCGTGCGCACATTGGCCAACCCCAAGGCCGATGCCGCCATCCGCCAGCAGCAATACCACAATCTGGCCCAAGCCCGCCAGCGCGCCGAGAAGGGCTGGCAGCTCTACGAGCCGCTGTCGAAATCGCCCGAAGAGGCCGAGATGTGGAAAGAGTTCGCCCCCCTGTGGCGCAGTTGGGCCGAGGCGGTTGATGAATTCCTCCGGCTCCGGCAGCAGTTGGACCAGATGGACGTGGGCGATTCGGCCGAGGCGGTACACCGCCTGGAAGCCGTGCGGGCCGCACAGTTTCTTTTGGTCCTGCGTGTGGACCAGATGCTCCGCGACCGCAAGGTCATGGAAGGGGGCGAGGACCACGAGAACTGCGTGTTCGGCAAGTGGGTCGCCGGGCTAAAGACGACGAATGCCGAGGTGCTGGCCGCCGTGCGCGCCGCGCAGGAAACCCATCGCAAGTTCCACGAGACCGTGGGGGCCATCAAGCGCCTCGTCGCCCAAGGGGACCATGCTGCGGCGGAAAAGGCCCGCTGGGAGACCCTCTGGCCGCTGTCGGAAAGCATCGACCACAAGCTCGACGCCATCAAGGCGGTGTACCTCAAGGCCAGGGACCTGGAAGACCGGGTGGCCCAGCAGATGCTCGGCGCGGTGCGCGAGGGCAAGGCCAAGACGGACGAGGCGCTTCAGAAACTGGTCGATCTGAATGTCCAGGTGGCCGACCAAGCCGTTCAGGCCGCAGCAAGCGACAGCCGCTGGTCGCTGGTGTTCAATCTTTCGGCCACCGTGGCGGGGCTAGGCATAATCATATGCCTAACCATCTGGGTTGACCGACTTTGCGTACGCCTGCGGCAAGCGTTCGGAAACATCCACCAAAGTGTTACCTCGCTGGGCAGTGCGGCGACGGAGCTATCGGCCACGGCCAGCCAACTGGCCAGCGGGGCCGAGGAGACCACGGCGCAATCGGCCACGGTGGCCGCCGCGGCCGAGGAAATGGCCACCAACATGAACACCGTGGCCTCGTCCAGCGAGGAGATGGCGGCCAATGTGCGGGCCGTGGCCTCGGCCATCGAGCAGATGAATGCCAGCATCTCCGAGGTGGCCCGCAATGCCGAGCAAGCCGCAGGCGTGGCCCGCAATGCCGCCCGGCTGGCCAGCGACAGCAACTCCAAGATCGCCCAACTGGGTGCCGCGGCCAAGGAGATCGGCAACGTGATCGAGGTGATCCAGGACATTGCCGAGCAGACCAACCTGCTGGCGCTGAACGCCACGATCGAGGCGGCCCGGGCCGGCGAGGCCGGCAAGGGATTTGCCGTGGTCGCCACCGAGGTGAAGGAGCTGGCCCGCCAGACCGCCGCCGCCACCGAGGACATCCGCCGGCGGATCGAGGCCATCCAGGCCACCACCGGCGAGACGGTGCAATCGATCGAGCAGATCACCCAGGTGATCGACCAGGTCAACAACGTGTCGCAGACCATCGCCTCGGCTGTCGAGGAACAGACCGTGACCACCAAGGAAATCGCCCAGAACGTCGCGCAGACCTCCACGGCAGTGGAAGCCGTGGCGGGCGGGGTGGCGCAGTCGGCCTCGGCCACCCAAGAGATCACGCGCAACATCGCAGGGGTGGACCAGGCGGCCAGCCAGACCGCCCAAGGGGCCTCGGTCACGCAGACGGCCAGCCAGACCCTGGCCCAACTGGCCGAGCAGTTGCAAACCCTGGTGGGCCAATTCCAGGTGTAGGGCGTAGGGTGGGTGCTCTGCACCCACGCGGCAAGGCCGTAGGGTGGGTGCTTTGCACCCACGCGGCGGATTACGCCACGCACTGTGTCGCGTGCGTGCAAGCACGCACCCTACACGGCGAAT
>JBBIQF010000507.1:0-4845 GCA_037442445.1 Planctomycetaceae bacterium | reverse complement strand
GCCCCCTAGAAGCCGGCAGAGAAGCCCTGACAGAAACCGGGGGGCAAGCCTGCTTAGAAAGCCGATCGCAAGCTGGAAAAAACGCAGGACGAGAAGGCTCCGCCTGCCGAGGCGAAACCCCAAGCGCCTGCTGCCGCGGGCCAACCCGCAGAACCGTTTACCGTCAAGCGCGAACCGTTGCGGGTGGAACTGAGCATTCGAGGAGCGTTCGAGGCCCGGACCATGGCCGAGCTGGCCGTCCGCCCCCAGGTCTGGGCGACCTTGGAGGTCGAGTCGGCGGTGGAGCATGGGGCGGCGGTCAAGAAAGGCCAGGTGGTGGTGCAGTTCGATTGCAAGAAGATCGACGAGGAGATCGCCGACCTGAAGCTCAAGCGTGCCCTGGGCGAACTGGCTTTGAAGCAGGCGGCCGAGAATCTCAAAGCCCTCGAGGCCTCGACCCCCTTGGATCTCAAGCAGGCCGAGCGTTCGCTTCAAATGGCCAAGGAGGATTTGGAAAGGTTTGTGCGTACCGATCGGGCGCTGGCGGAGCGCTCGGCCGAGTTCAGTTTGAAGCAGGCCGAGCAGATTCTGGAATACGAGCGTGAAGAACTGCGCCAGTTGGAGAAGATGTACAAGGCCGACGATCTGACCGAGGAGACGGAGGAGATCGTGCTCAAGCGGCAGCGGAACGCGGTGAAGGCGGCGGAGTTCCGGCTGGAGTTGGCCAAGGCCAATTACCGCGACACGATCCAGTTCGATCTGCCGCGGCGGGCCGAGGCGGTCCAGCAGGCGGCCGTGCGGGCCGACATCTCGGCGGCCAAGGCCCGGGTGTTGTTGCCGCTGGCTTTGGATCAGGCCCGGCGCGAGCTGGAGCGGCTGAAAATCGAGCGGGCCCGGGACGCCGAGCGGCTTGCGAAGCTCGAGTCCGACCGCCAGGCGCTGACCGTCAAGGCGCCAATCGACGGCGTGGTGTACTACGGTCGGTTTACCCGGGGGCGCTGGTCCGGGGCCGACACAATCGCCGAGAGCCTCCGCCCGGGGAGCAGCGTCACCAAGAACACGGTGTTCATGACGATCGTCCAGCCGCGGCCATTGGTGCTGCGGGGCACGGTTTCCGAGGTCGATGTCCGCAAGGTCCGCCGCGGTTTGAAGGGGATGGTGGAGCCGGCGGCCTTTCCGTTTGCGCGGTTGCCGGCGGTCGTCGAGCAGGTGGCCGCCGTTCCCGCGTCGGCCGACAGCTTCGAGGTCCTCATCGCGGTCGATCTGGATGGCGCCGCGCCGGCGGTGGTGCCGGGGATGAACGGCACCGCGCGATTCGTGGTGTACCGGCAGGAGAAGGCGATCACGGTGCCGGCCCGGGCGGTGTTCACCGAGCCGGACGAGGCCCAGCCCTATGTGTTTTTGGTCCCCAAGGACGGCAAGGCCCGCAAGCAGCCGGTCCGCGTGGGCCAAAGCGCCGATGACCGCGTGGAAATCCTTTCCGGGCTGCGCGAAGGCCATCGCATTTTGCTGGAGCGGCCGAAACCGGAGGAGCCGGCAGCGCCTGCGGCCGGCAAGGAGAAGGCGGGCAAGAAGGCCCAGGCCGGTGAGGGCCAAAAGCCCCGGGAACCGAAAGGTGCCAAGGACAAGTCCCGCGACAGGTAGCACAAGCGCGTCGGCCGAACCCCAATAGAGGCAGTTGGTGCGGCGAGGCTCGCTGATGGAAAGATGATAGGAAGCGGCAACGGCGTGTTATTCTCTCATTCTTGCTCTTGCGACGAGGCGACGGCATGATCCGGCAGCTCCTCGTGGGGATGGCGGTGCTGGGCGGGCTGGGCGCGGCTCGTCTTGTTTTAGCTGCGGCGGCCGAGCTTCGGCCCGCCGGGCAGGCGGCGGCCGAGCATCGCACGAACCAGTGGGTGGCTTCGGTCCCGCGGCCCAAGCCCGCCTCCGCCCCCAAGCCCGAGGAGATCGAGTCGGCCATCCGGCGAGGGGTGCAATTCCTGCTAACCCACCAGAACAAGGATGGATCTTGGGGTTCGGCCCGGCGGACCAAAGGGCTGAATATCTATGCGCCGGTCCCCGGGGCGCACCAGGCGTTTCGGGCGGCGGTCACCTCGCTTTGCATCTCCGCGCTCATCGAGACCCGCCTGGACACGCCCGAGGTGCAGCACGCCTTGGACCGTGCCGAGCAATGGCTGCTGGAAAACCTGCCCCATGTCCGCCGGGCCACCCCCGACGCCATTTACAACAACTGGGCGCATTGCTACGCCATCGGGGCCCTGGCCCACATGCACCGCCGCCACGCGGGAGACATCAAGCGGCAAGAGGAAATCCGCCGCCACGTCCGCCAGCAGATCGACATGTTGCAGCGCTACGAGTGCGTCGATGGGGGGTGGTGCTACTACGACTTCTATGCCCATACGCAGAAGCCTAGCGGCTCGACCATCAGTTTTGTGACCGGCGCCGTGCTGGTGTCGCTGTACGACGCCCGGCATCTGGAAGTGGAGATTCCGCCGCGGCTGGTCGAGCGGGCCTTGGAGTCGATGCGGCGGCAGCGGAAGCCGGATTTCAGCTATGCGTACGGCGAGTACTTGAAGTACCGGCCCATGCACCCGGTCAACCGGCCGGGGGGCAGTCTGGGCCGATCGCAGTGCTGCAACCTGGCCATGCGCCTCTGGGGCGAGCGCACCGTGACCGACGAGGTGCTGGCCGCGTGGCTCGATCGGCTGTTTGCCCGCAACCTGTGGCTGGACATCGGCCGGAAACGCCCCATCCCCCACGAGTCGTGGTTTGCGGTGGCGGGCTATTTCTTCTATTTTGGCCATTACTACGCGGCCCGCTGCGTGGAGGAGTTGCCCACGGCCGAGCGCCCCCGCTACCAGGCCCATCTGGCCCACGTGCTTCTTGCGCTCCAAGAGAAAGACGGCTCGTGGTGGGATTACCCTCTGTACGATTACCACCAGCCCTACGGCACGGGGTTTGCAATCATGAGCCTGGCGCGCTGCCGGTAGCCTGGGCACGGGGAGCTTTCTGGCGCGGCCGGGCCGTGCGCCGGGTTAGGCTAGCGGCCTCAACGGCGCGAGGTGGTTCCGACCCGCAGCAGTGCGGCCCCCCCTGTACGGAAGCCCGTGCGAATGCTAAGTTCCAAGGCATGGAGGAACCGCAGGTCCGGTTCCCTCTGGTTTGCTTTCCCGAGGGTTACCGCCATGAGAGGATTCTGGTGTGCTTTGGTGGCTGTCGGCTTGATCGCCGCCGGGTTGTCGTGTTCGGGCCAAACCGTGGTCAACCAGGCCACTGCCGAGCCGGTGGCTGCCGATGCCGAGCGAGCCGCCCCGAACGATGACCCGCAGGCCATCGCGGTGCTGACCAAGGCCGGCGCCCGGTTCGATTACAACGATCAAAGCCGAATCCGGGCCGTGGAACTGATCAAATCCAAGATCACCGATGACGACCTGGAGTGCCTCAAGCGCCTGCCGAGCTTGGAGATTCTGGAAATCGGCGGCGGCAAGGTGACCGACGCCGGCACCGCGCATCTGGAGGCCCTGGCCCAGCTCCAGAAGCTCTATCTGCACGACCTGCCCATCACCGACGCGGCCCTGCGCCACCTGGCCAAGCTGCCCAGCCTGCGGGTCTTGTCGCTCCAGCGCACGCGGGTGACCGGCAAGGGCCTGGTGCACTTCAAGGGCCACAAGAACCTCAACGTCATCAACCTGAGCTTCACCAAAGCCGATGACGAGGCCCTGGCCGCCATGAAACACATCCCCAACCTCGACACCATCGCGGTCGAGGCCACGCAGGTCACCGGCGAGGGGCTGCGGCATCTGAACCGCTTGTCCCGGCTGCGGGTGCTGAACCTCAACCGGTGCAAGGTGAACGATCCCGACCTCTACCACCTCGTGGGCCTGGACGAATTGCGCATGCTGTACCTGCGCGACTGCAACGTGACCGATGAGAACATCGAGAAGTTCAAAGACAAGATGACCAGCCTGGCCGTGTTCTATTGAAATCCGCTGGCCCCGGCAGGTTTTTGCGGGCCGCAGGTGGCCGCCTGCCGGAGGGCCCTTTTGCGAAGTTGTCCTTGGCGACGTGGGAGGAATCAGACGATGTATGGTGTTTGCGTGTATCGCACCTGCTGGATTTCGGCCGTGCTGGGCGCGGTTCTCAGCATCCCCGCAGCGGCGAGCCTGGGGGCCGCCCCCGCGAAAAAGCCGCTCCGCGGCCCCGACTGCGTCTATGTCCCCACCCCCTACGACGTGGTGGAAAAGATGCTCGAGCTGGCCAAGGTCAAGAAGACCGATGTGGTCTACGACCTGGGCTGCGGCGATGGGCGCATCGTGGTCGAAGCCGCCAAGAAAGCGGGCTGCAAGGCCGTGGGCGTGGAGATCGAGCCCAACCGGGTCCGCGAGGCCCTGGCCAACGTCAAGAAAAACAAGGTCGAGCACCTGGTGGAAATCCGCCAGGAGGACATGTTCACCGTGGACCTTAGCCAGACCACCGTGCTCTGCCTGTACATCCTGCCCAGCATGATGGTCAAACTCCGCCCGCAGCTCGACAAGCTGCCTGCCGGGGCACGGATCGTGGCCCACGACTATCCGATCACGACGGCACAGGAAGAAAAGCGGGTGACCATCATCTCGAACGAGACCAACGAAAAACACGTGCTGTACCTGTACACGGTGCCGCTGAAACCCAAGGAAGACGAGTGACCGCACGCCAGGCGGATGCCGTGCATCGACCCGGCATCGCGGGCCCTTTGGGCCTGGCTTGCGGCGATAGCGCCCTGGGCAGGGGCAGAGGCCCGGTGAGTGTGTCGTAACCGTTCACGGCCTGGGACGTTACCGGGCAACACGCAATGCCTCGGCCACGACAGAGCGTGGCCCTCCA